>NZ_CAKKTL010000034.1:6520-15435 GCF_920664355.1 Protofrankia sp. CiP1_Cm_nod2 | reverse complement strand
GGTGGCGCGGCCAGCAGCGGACCTGAGATCCAGCCGCACCCGCCTGCGACGGCGGCCCAGCCCGGCGTCGGACAGCGGCGTGATGTCGTCAGCCTCGCGGGGACGATCGACAGAGATGATTTCGGCGCCCAGATCCCCCAGCAGCATTCCGCAGAACCGCACCGGCCCCCGACCGCCGAGCTCAAGAATCCGGACTCCTCGCAACGGTCCCACGGCAGGATCCTCCGGATGGTAGGTGACGAGCGGCAACGCGTGACGTTGGCCGTCGCTCGCGGAGCGGACAGCACCGGAAGCTATCGCCGTCGTGTCCCGTCCGCCCGGCCGGCTCCTTCTCGTCGTTTGTTCGCGGGACCAACCGGGCCCGCCCTTGTGGACGGCGGGCCCGGTTATACCTGAAAGGGCCTTCGCACCTGCCTGGCCGCATCACCCGGGACAGCGCTGGGAGGCGCCACATGACAGGGACCTTCGCACCCGTCCGAGAGCACGACGCGGAGCTGGCCGCGTTCACCGAACTGGTCCGGACGTTCGTGGCCCGGGAGATCACCCCCCACCACGCCCGGTGGGAGAGCGACGGGATCGTTCCGCGGGAACTGTGGCGTAAGGCCGGCGCGGCCGGGCTGCTGGGTCTCGGGCTTCCGGCCGAGTACGGCGGCGGCGGCGCGGACTATCGATTCAACACGGTTGTCGACGCCGAGCTTTACCGCGCCGGCGCCACCGGGCCGGGATTCACGGTCCACAACGACGTCTGCGGACCGTACTTCGCCGAACTGGCCACGCCTGGGCAACTGGTGCGCTGGGTGCCGGGCATGACGTCGGGCGAACTCGTGGCCGCGATCGCGATGACCGAGCCCGGCGCGGGCAGCGATCTGCGGGGCGTCCGGACGAGGGCGGCACGAACCCCCGGCGGATGGCTGCTGAACGGCACGAAGACCTTCATCAGCAACGGCATCCACGCGGACCTGGTCATCGTTGTCGCGCGAACCGAGCCGGACGGCGACGGCGGCGGCGGCGGCCTGAGCCTGCTGGTCGTCGAGCGTGGGATGGCGGGCTTCACGCGCGGCCGCAACCTCGGCAAGGTCGGGCTCCACGCACAGGACACGGCCGAGCTGTCGTTCGACAACGTCGCGGTCCCGGACGCGAACGTGCTCGGGCAGCCGGGCAGGGGGCTGCGCTACCTGATGGCGAACCTGGCGCAGGAGCGGCTCACCATCGCCGTGCAGGCGGCCGCGGCAATGGAGGGCGTCCTTGCGGACACCCTCGACTACGTCAGGACGAGGACCGCCTTCGGCCAGCCGATCGGCCGGTTCCAGCACAGCGCGTTCCTGCTCGCGGAGCTGGCCACCGCGGTGAAGGCGGCGCGGGTCTTCGTCGACTGGGGGGTGCGGGAGCACCTGGCGGGAAATCTCGGTGCCGACACGGCCGCCATGATAAAGCTGCACACCACCGAGGCCCAGCAGCATGTCGTGGACAGGTGCCTGCAACTGCACGGGGGCTACGGCTACACCACGGAATACCGGGTGGGACGGGCCTGGGCGGACGCCCGGGTACAGACAATCTACGGCGGTACCAGCGAAATGATGAAACTCATCATCAGCAGGGGGCTCGGGCTGCACAAAACGTGAGAAGCCGATGCCCGCCGGATGTCCGCAGTTCCCGCGCCGTTCACCATCCGATGCGCAGAACATGAAAAACCGGTGCCCCGCCCGAATCCTCCCCGGGCGGGGCACCGGTTTTTACCGGGCGGCTCTACCGGGCGGCTATGCCGGTACGGGCGACCTGCTCAGGGTGAAACCGGGGAAGCCGCCGTCGGCCTCCTTGTCGACGGTGGCGCGATAGCTGCTCAGGCCGCCGAGATAGCACAGTGTGCTGGGCTTCTTGCCGGGCACGTTCGCCCCGAGGAACCACGGCCGGTCTCCCATGCCCTGCGGCAGGAGGGTGGCGTTCAGGATCGCGTCGCACTGGTCCGACCAGGCCTGGGCGGCTTCCTCGGTGGCCTCCACCCGCTCGGCGCCCTGCTCGACCGCGTGCGCCAGCAGCTTGCCGATCAGTTCGACCTGCGTCTCGATCACCGGTGGATGGCTCGCGAACGGTGCCTGCGGCCCGAGGATCGCGAAAAGATTCGGGAAGCCCGGGGACGCGATGCCCAGCAGGGCTTTCGCGTCCCGTGCCCACTGCTCGGCAATCGTCCGGTCCCCGGCCCCGTGCACGTTCATGCTGGCGAGCGGTCCGGTGATCGCGTCGAAACCGGTCGCGTAGATGATCACATCGAACTCGTACTCCGCGGTCCCCGTCCGCAGACCCGTCGGGGTGATCTCCCGGATCGGGTCGTCACGGACGCTGACCAGCGTCACGTTGGGCCGGTTGTAGGTCTCGTAGTAGAAGTTGCCCAGCGGAGGACGCTTCCCGCCGATCGGGTGCGTCTTCGGGCACAGCAGCTCGGCGGTCGCGGGATCCCTGACGATCGCGCGGATCCTGCGCCGCACGAACTCCGAGGCGGCGTCGTTGACCCGCTGGTCGACGAGCATGTCGTCGAAGGTCTCGAAGATGTAGTGGAAGCCGCCGGCCTCCCAGCCGGCTTCCAGGACGCGCTCGAGCTCGGCGTCGTCGACCTGCGCGCCGAGGCGGTTCGCCGGCTCCATCGGGAAGGCGAACACGTGGTTGAACGTCTTCTCCCAAACGTTTTCGAAGTCACGTCGCAGCGCCTGCTGCTGCTCCGGGCCCAGCGCGTGGTTGCGCCCGGGTAACGCGTAGTTCGGGGTGCGTTGGAACACCGTCAGATGCTCCGCGACCTGCCCGACCGACTGGATCACCTGGATGCCGGTCGCGCCGGTGCCGATGACGGCCACGCGCTTGCCCGTGAGGTCGACCGGCTCCTTCGGCCACTGCGACGTCACGTACGACTTGCCCGCGAAGGAGTCCGCGCCCGGGAACGGAGGCTTGTACGCGATGCCCAGCCAGCCCAGGCCTGTGATGAGCCACCGGCTGCTGATCCGCAGACCGTCCTCGGTGGTCACCGTCCAGCGGTTGGCCGCCTCGTCGAAGTAGGCGCCGTCGACCCGCGTGGAGAAGCGGATGTGCTGGCGCATGTCGTGCTTGTCCGCGACCGCCCGCAGGTATTCCAGGACGTCGGGCTGAGCGGTGTAGCGCTCGCGGAAGTCCCACCGCTGCCACAGCTCACGGTCGAACGAGAAGCAGTACGCCCAGCTCTCGGTGTCGGTACGGGCGCCGGGGTAGCGGTTCCAGTACCAGGTGCCTCCGACGTCGTCCCCGGCCTCGAACACCTGCATGCTCAGGCCGAGCTGCCGCAGCAGGTGAATGGTGCGGAGCCCGGCGAAGCCCGCGCCGACGACGACGGCATCGACTTCCGGGAGAGTTTGCGTAGGCATTACGCCATGTCCTTTCTTGGTTTTCAGTGGCCCTGGGCGGGCTGCTGGGCGTCCAGGATCACGTAGGCGAGCGTGGCCGGAACCTTTCCGTGGTTGCGCCACCCGTGCCTGGCGCCGTTCTGCACCACGCACGTGCCCGGGGGGAGGTGGATCTCGGTCCCGTTGTCGAGTTCCACCCAGAGGTCGCCCTCGATGACGATGACGTAGTCGATGCTCCTGGTCCGGTGCATTCCCGGAGCGTCGGGCTCGAACACGCCGAGCAACCCTGGCACCTTCGCTTCGGCCTCGGCGACCTGGGACTCGAGGGTTGCCGCGTCCGCGCTGGGTTCGTGTGGTTCGGCACCTGGTTCGGCATCTGGTTCGGCGCTGTCCTCCGGCGGGAGGCGAAACAGTCCGAAACGTGTTCCGCCCGGCCCGGGGAAGAAGACCGCGTTGTCGGGCTTCGGGTCGCTGAGCGGGCTGCTGAGCGGGCCCTCCGTTCCCCACACCTGGAACATCTGGACACCAGGCATGATCGCCAGTTCGACGGGTGGCAGCGGCGCGTCCTCATGGGCGATGGAGGTTCCCGTGCTGTCGACGCCGGTCACGACGCGTCTGATGGAAAGAGTCATGGCGGGTACTGAGCCTTCCCTGTAATGATTGGTTACTTTTTGTAATTGACGGCGGCGGTGTCCGTGGTGGTCGCCAGGTGGTGCGGTGGTGCTCGACATGGAGGATCGCGAGGGCGGCCCGGGCGATCAGGCTGATCTTCCAGAGGCCGGGACCGATGGTGCGCGGGGCCGGGAAGGCGCTCCTGGCCTCCTCCCTTGCCTGTCACGGCAGGTAGCTGTCACGGCAGGTAGTTGATCTTTGTGGGGAAAGGTTCACTGTGACATGGATCGCACTCGAGGGGGAGTCGGTCGGCGCGAGGGATTTGTGCGCGGCTCCAGATTGTGCACGTCGCGGCCGTCGAACAGCCGACCGACGGCGTGCCATTCTCGTGCTTTCCGAGAACCTGGAGAGTTCGATGCCGACCGCGTACGATCCCACTGATCCCATACAACTGCGCGATCCGTATGCCATATTCGCGGAGCTGCGCACCGCCGGCGGCGTGCATTGGTGCGAGCCGTTGTCGGGCTGGATCGCGGTGGACTGGGCCAGTGTTCAGAGCGTGGTCACGGCGCCGGCGGTGTTCTCGGCGAATCGTCTTCTGCCGGTGCACGAACGGCTCTCCGAGGAGAACCGCGCGACAGCGGCCGACGTGCTGCGCTGGTTGTCGCTGTGGATGGTGTTCCAGGATCCACCGAACCACACCCGGCTGCGCCGCTACCTGTCGACGGTCATCAACCCCCGCATGGTGGAGTCCCTGCGGGCGTCGATCACCGAGATCACGTCGGACCTGTTCGACGGCCTGCCGAAGGACCGGCCGGTCGAGTTCTTCACCGAGATCGCTCTTACCCTGCCGGGTTACGTCGTCATGGACCTGCTCGGGGTCCCGCGCGACCGGCTGACCGAGGTCAAGCGGTGGTCGGACGAGATGATGCTGTTCATCGGCAGTTCGCGAGGTGTCGACGACAAGTACGAGAGAGCCCGGCACGGCGCCTGCTCGATGGCGGAACTGTTCCGTGAGCTGATCGACGAACGCCGGGCCCACCCGCGGGACGACGCCCTCACCCGCATGATCACCACCGAGGTCGACGGCGAGACGCTCACCGAGGACGAGCTGATCGCGAGCATGATGATGATCGGCAACGGGGCGCAGGAGACGACCGCCCACCTGCTGACCAACGGCCTGATCGCCCTGCACCAGCACCCGGACGTCGCCGCCAAGCTGACGGCCGATGTCGACGGCCTGATCGTCCCCGCCGTGGACGAGTTCCTCCGCTTCGACTCGCCGGTGCTGTCCACCGGGCGCCTGCTCGCCACGGACACGGAGCTTGGGGGACAGCGCCTGCGGGAGGGCGACCGGATCTTCGCGATGCTCGCGGCCGCGAACCGCGATCCCGCCGTCTTCGCGTCGCCGGACGAGATCGTTCTCGAGGGCCGGGCGAACGGGCATCTCGCCTTCTCGAAGGGTGTGCACTTCTGCCTCGGCGCGCCGCTGGCCCGCTTGGAAGGGCAGATCGCGTTCAGGCACATGGCGGAGCGGTTCCCCCGGCTGCGGCTCGCCGAGCCCCTGGACACGATCCCGTGGGCGAACTCGCTGGTCAGCCGCGGGCCGCTGCGGCTGCCGGTCATGCTCGAGGACGCGTGAACACCCCGCTCGTCCCGCGTGACGACGAGTTCGTCCACGCGGCTCCGTACCCCGTCTCGCACCCGCCGGCCCGCGCGTCGAACGACCCGCGGTTCTTCGAGCGGTACTGGAACGTGTGGCACGACGACACGGGCGACCTGCTCCTGGCTGTGGGCGGCAGCTGTTACCCGGTCCTCGGCCGGGTCGAGTCGTACGCGATCGTCAACTTCCGTGGCGACCACCGCTCGGTGCGCTCCTTCCGTCCGCTGTCGTCGCAGCCGGCGGACCTCACGGTGGGCCCGATGCGCCCCACGATCCTCGCGGGGCTCCACCGCTGGCGGCACGTCCTCGAGCCGGGGGAGTGGGGCTTTTCCTACGACCTGGAGTGGACCGACACCCGCCGCCCGACGTACGGCGCCGCCTGGGGGCCGCAGGTGCCGTCCGGCGAGCGGCAGGTGACCGCCGGATTCGAGAGCTTCGGTCAGGTCACCGGCTGGGTTCAGATCGGTGGCACCCGGGTGGAGTGGGCGCCCGGCCAGGCGCACGGCACCCGGGACCGCCACTGGGGCGTCGGCCGGGGCGTCGGTGGCCCGGCGCTCAACGGCGGGCGCGCGCACCGGCCCGGCTGGAAGGGCGGGATCTGGATCGACCTGCACGACGTCGGCCTCTGGGGCGGGAAACTGCTCTACGGCCTCGACGACCCCCGCCCGGGCAGCGGCCGCGTGCACCGGATCGAACGCCGCCTGCGCTTCGAACCCGACACACACCTGTTTCTGGCGGGCGTCGTCGACCTGGCCCTCGACGACGGCACCCACCGGTCCCTACGCCTCGAGCGGCTGGGCAACCAGACCGCCTTCATGTGCTGCGGCTTCTACGGCGGCACTCCCGGGGCGGGGCTGCATCCCGGCGAGTACGGGGGGCCGGAACGGACCGAATGGGACCGGTTCGACGTGAACGACCCGCACGTCCGCCGCACGCTGCGGGGGCTGGACGAGCACCACTGCAGCGTCGTCGACGGTACGAGGGCGACGACGGGCATCCTGCAACCGGTCGAGCCGGACGCGTACGAGGCCTGCCGCGAGGGCCGGCCCGGCTGGGCCCTGTGGTGACCGACGGCCCTGTGACCCGGGGCTTTGTGACTCGGAGCTTTGTGACCCGGAACAGGGGCCTCGACAGCGTGGCCCTCGTCACGGCTTCCGTCCGTCGCTACCGTGCGTTCTCACCGAGCATGCGGTCGGACGGATGAAGAGATCAGGAGATCGCCCGTGAGCCTGAAGTACGACTTCTCGTTGATGTGTCCGGACGTGATCGCGCACAATGCGCGAGTCAGCGGGGATACGGTGGCCGCCGTATTCGAGGAAGAACGGCTCACGTGGCGTGAGCTTGACGAGCGGACGAACCAGTTAGCCAACCTGCTGCGGGCCGAGGGCCTCGGCAAGGGTGACAAGGTCGCGCTGTTCATGCCCGCGTCGCTGAACGCGTTCGTCGCGTTCTGGGGAAGCGCGAAGGCCGGCTGCGTGACGGTGCCACTGAATGTCATGCTCGACGGAGAGTCACTGGTTCGCCTTGCGGCGGACTCCGACGCGGTCGTCCTGATCGCCGATCCGGAGACCGAGCCGGTCATCGACTCCATCCGCGCGCGGCTGCCGCTGATCGGCGGCTCCCGCTGGCTCACGTTCGGCGCAGCCCACGACCACTGGCGGTCGGTTCCGGAGCTGCTGGCCGAGTCCCCGGTCACGCCGTGCGGAGTGAGGATCGAACCGTTCGACGTCATCACCATCCTCTACACCTCGGGGACCACCGGGCACCCGAAGGGCATCGAGCACACCCACGTCAGCCGCATGATGTACCCGTACGGCTTCGCGATGGGGCTGAAGGTCGACCGCTACTCGGTCGCCGTCCTCGGCACGCCCCCGTACGCGTCCGGGACCTGGATCACGATGATCCCGACGATGTACCGGGGCGGGACGGTCGTCATCCTGCGCAGGTTCACCGCCGCGGCGTTCCTGGCAGCCGTGGAGCGCGAGCGGGCCACCCACGCCTTCCTGGTCCCCACCCAGTGGATCGCCGTCCTCGAGCACCCCGGGCTGCGCGGCCATGACGTGAGCAGCCTGCGCTGCATCGTCACATCCGGTCAGCCGATCGCCGAGAAGACGTACCACGCGCTGGAGGACGCCTTCCCGAACGCCGGTATCCACGAGGTGTACGGATTCTCGGAGGGATTCGCGACCCTGCGGCTGCCGGCGGACGCCGTCCGCGGCAAACGCACGTCGGTCGGAAAACCCCTGATGCTGGAGGACATCCGCATCATCGACAATACCGGCGCGGAACTCCCCCCGGGTGAGAGCGGTGAAATCGTGGTGCATGCGATCGGGATGATGAACGGCTACTACAAGAATCCCGGACTGACCGAGGAGGCGACCTGGGCCGCCCCGGACGGTCGCGGCTTCATGCGGACCGGGGATATCGGCCAGCTGGACAAGGACGGTTTCCTGTATGTCTCGGGCCGGCTCAAGGATATGATCAAATCTGGCGGTATCAACATCTTCGCCGTGGACGTCGAGCAGGTCTTCATGCGCCATCCGGACGTCAGCGAGGCCGCGGCCGTCGGCGTGCCGCACCCGAAGTGGGGCGAGACGCCCCTGGTGGTCGTCATCCCACGCCCCGGCGCGGAGATCGACCCGGAGGGGCTTCGGCAGTGGGCCAACGAGCGCCTGGCCAAGTACCAGCGCGCCAGCCACGTCCTGGTCCGCGAGGAGTTGCCGCGCGCGGTCTACGGCAAGGTCGCGAAGGCCGAGCTGCGCAGGGAGTTCGGATCGGGGGCCGGGCTGTGACCGACATCCGCTACCCCGGCTACGAGAGCCTGGAACTCGACTGGCCCGAGCCGCACGTCCTGCGGGTGACCCTCAGCCGCGGCCGGATGAACGCCCTCGACTTCCAGATGCACCGGGACCTGGGCGCGATCTGGCGCCTGATCGACGAGGACACCGAGGTGTCCGCGGTGGTCCTCGCCGGCAGGGGACGGGCATACAGCGCCGGCGGTGACTTCGACATGGTGCAGCGCATCATCGACGACTACGACTTCCGCTGCCAGATGTGGAAGGAAGGCCGTGCCCTGGTGCGGAACATGCTCGACTGCGGCAAGCCCATCGTGTCCGCGATCAGCGGAGCGGCGGCCGGCGGCGGGCTGGCCACCGCGCTGCTGGCGGACGTGAGCGTCGCCGGCCGCACCGCCAAGCTCGTGGACGGGCACACCACCCTGGGCGTGGCCGCCGACGACCACGCGGTCGCGATATGGCCGCTGCTGTGCGGGCTGT
>NZ_CAKKTL010000034.1:4266-6236 GCF_920664355.1 Protofrankia sp. CiP1_Cm_nod2 | reverse complement strand
CCAAGGCGAAGTACTACCTGATGACCAGCGACGCCATCACGGGCGAGGAAGCCGAGCGCATCGGGCTCGTGACGTTCTGTGTCGACGACGCCGTGGTCGACGAGCATGCCCTGCACATCGCGTCCCGGCTCGCGCACGGGGCACCGAGCGCGATCCGCTGGACCAAACAGTCGCTCAACAACTGGGTTCGTGCCGCGTGGCCCTCGTTCGAGGCCTCCCTGGCGTTCGGCATCCTGGGCTTCACCGGACCCGAGGCGTCCGAAGGCCTGGCCGCTCTGCGTGAGAAGCGCGCACCGGACTTCGTCCAGCGTTCCTACATCTGAAGGCGAGCCTGACATGCCCAGCACAGCGGTGGCCCCCCCGCGGCGGCCGACCCTGCCTCTCGACGAACGCACCTACATCGTCACGGGCGCCGGCGGCGGCATCGGCGGCGCCGCCGCCGCCAGGCTGCTGCGGGTGGGGTCGAACGTCGTCGCGGTCGACCTGAGCTCGCGTCGGCTCAACGGCACGGCCGAGTCCACGCGCGAGCTGCCCGGAACCCTGCGGACGATCAAGGCCGACGTGACCTCGGAGGCGGGCGTGCGACAGGCGGTCGACTTCGCGGTGACGGAGTTCGGCTCGGTGCAGGGCGTGGCGAACGTCGCCGGCGGGATGGTCAACATCAACCGCGACGTCTACGATGTGCCACTGGAGTCCATCTCGCTGGACAGCTGGGTGCAGATGTACGCGCTCAACGTGAACAGCGCCTTCCTGATGTGCCGCGCGCTGGAGAAGCACTTCGTCGCACAGGGCTACGGAAAGATCGTCAACGTGGCTTCGCTGGCGGCCTTCGCCAACCGTCTCGAACTCGGTAACGCCGCCTACAACTCGGCCAAGGCCGCGGTGGTCGCGTTCACCCAGAGCGTCAGCGTGCAGCTGGGCCGTCAGGGGATTCGGGCCAACTGCGTCGCCCCGGGGCTGGTCCTCAGCGACCGGGTACGCCAGTGGATCGACGACGGATACCTGAACCGGCACCTCGGGTACACGGCGCTCGGTGACGTGCCCACCCCGGAGGACCTCGGCGAAGGCATCGCGTTCTTCCTCGAGCCCCAGTCCGACGCCATCACCGGCGAGACCCTGCGGGTCGCAGCCGGCGTCCGATGACCCGGCCCGCCCTTCCTGCGCACGCACCGGCCCAGCTGGCCGCTCGCGTGCGGGAACTGCTACGTCTGCGGCTGCCGGAGGCCGAGGAGGTGGCTGTCTCGCAGCCAGCACGGGTCTTCGGCGGGAACGCTCGCGTCGCGTGGGCCTGCGACGCCCGCTGGGCCTCGGGCCGGGACACGCACGCGAGCACACACGAGGAGCCGTTGATCCTGCTCATCCGTGCCCCCGGCTCGCAGGTACAGACCGACCCGGCAGGCGAGTTCGCGGCACTGGACGGGCTGGCCGAACGTGGCGTACGGGCGCCGAAAGTGTGGGCGCACGACCCGGACGGGCATCTGTTCGGGGCACCCGCGGTGCTCCTCCAGCGGCTGCCGGGCCGAGCGGACGCGGTGGAGTACCTCTCGGCCGACACCGAGCTGGGCCGTGCGCGAACCCTGGACCTGGCCCGGGCGGCAGCCGAGCTACATGCCGTCACACCGGCCGCGGGAACCGGTGAACCGCAACTGGCCTACTGGCGCACGCGGTTCGAGGACTGCCGCCCTGAGCCGTACCCGGCGCTGTCCTGGCTGTACGACTGGCTTGACGACAACGCCGCCCCACCCGCGCGACCAGCGCTCGTGCATGGTGACTTCCGTCCGGGCAACGTCCTCTACGAAGGCGGCCGCATCGTCGGTCTGCTGGACTGGGAGATGGCGCACGTCGGCGACCCGGTCGAGGACATCGCGTGGGCGTACCACGCCCTGTGGAGCCCGGAGCGGTTCGTGCCGCTCGAGGAGTTCGTCGCGGCGTACGAAGCGGCCGGAGGCGTACCTGTCACCGGAGCGGCA
>NZ_CAKKTL010000034.1:2410-3795 GCF_920664355.1 Protofrankia sp. CiP1_Cm_nod2 | reverse complement strand
GCCGCCCGCCAGCTGCGCGCGGCGATCCATGTCCTCGGCAGGCTCGCGGACACGTGGGATGTGCAGCATCACTATCTGGAAACGGACAACGTCGACCTGGAGGTGACGCTCGCCAGCCTCGCCCGGCTCGCCGGGGTGCGGCGCACGAGGCAGCCACGCCGGCCGCAGCCTGCGCCCGGCGTCACGGACCGTGGGCTGAACGATCTCATCGCGCGCAACGACGCACTGCAGAGGGAACTCGAACTGCTACAGAACCGGCACCGTGAGAACCGGCACCGTGAGAACCGGCACCGTGAGAACCGGCACCGTGAGAGTCGGCACCATGCCGCCGGACGTGAGGACGAGGAGTTCGGTCGCGTTCTCCTCGAACTGCACCAGCGAAGGACGAACCGCGCAGCAGCCGCCGCAGGAGTAGCTCATGACCGATGACACTCGCGAAGCCGTGGTAACCGAGCGGGTCCAGCACGCCCACGACGTCGTGGGACTCACCCTCGCCGACCCCTCCGGCGCCGCCCTCCCCGGCTGGCAGGCCGGCGCACACATCGATCTGCTGCTGCCCGAGGGACGCGCACGCCAGTACTCCCTGTGCGGCAGTGACGGGGCCTGGAGCATCGCGGTGCTCAACGCGCCCGACGGCCGTGGCGGATCGGCCTGGATCCACGACAACATCCGCGAAGGCGACGTGATTCAGGTCCGGGGCCCGCGAAACAGGTTTCCACTCGCGGCCGCGCAACGGTACGTCCTCATAGCCGGCGGCATCGGGATCACGCCGATCATCGCCATGGTCCGGGAACTGGAGGGCCGGGAGAACCAGAACTGGCGGCTGACCTACGGCGGCAGGTCCCGCGAGTCGATGGCCTTTCTGCGCGAGCTCGAGGGCAGGGGCGAACGCGTGACCATCGCACCCCAGGACGAGACCGGGCTCATCGACATCCCGGCGGCGCTGGGCCAACCGCGGATCGGGACCGCGGTCTACTGCTGCGGACCAGAACCGCTGCTCAGGGCGGTCGACCGGGCGTGCCGTTCCTGGCCACCCGGGACACTGCACGTCGAGCGCTTCGCTCCGGTCGAGGCCGACGACACGGGCGACCGGCCCTTCGAGGTCGTGGCCGAGCGCTCCGGTGTCACCGTGATCGTTCCCCCTGGCGTTTCCGTGTTGGACGCGCTCGCCGACCAGGGCATCCACATCGCCACCTCATGCGGCGAGGGCGTGTGCGGCACCTGCGAAACCAAGGTGCTGGAGGGCACGGTCGACCACCGGGACTCGCTCCTGACCGAGGAGGAGCGCACCGCCAACACCGTGATGATGGTGTGCTGCTCCCGCGCACGCGGCGCACGACTCGTCCTCGACGTCTGACCACGCCCGCCCTGGCCACCGCGCGACG
>NZ_CAKKTL010000034.1:1263-2029 GCF_920664355.1 Protofrankia sp. CiP1_Cm_nod2 | reverse complement strand
TCCACATGCCGTGGAAGTTCGGTCGGCGGCATTCGACGGACACGGCCGACGGACACGGCCACCGTCTCGGCCGGATCCCCGCCCCGGGCAGGTTTTCCGCTGGCAGATCCCACCAGCGGACACGCGATTTCAGGGCCCGTTCTTTCGTCGAGTTCGACAGCGTCCAAAATATTACGGGCAATATGGCCCGCCGGGTCCAAAACATCGCGGGCAACATGGCCCGCCGGCGACAGCGGGGTGCCGTCGACATTCCACAGAATCGCCGGTGGCCCCACCGGCGTCGCCGCTGTGCGCGTCCGCCGGACATCAGGATCCGATGGTCCTTCCTTTCCGCCGACCGCACACCACGGGCTGGGTGGGCGAACCGCGCGATGTGCGCATCGTCCAGGACGCGTATGTCGGACACGTCGCACGTTTGTGCGCCTGTCCAAAGTGCTGGCCTGGCCGGATGCGTCATCGCCGCGAACGCGGGGTTCCATGAGTCCTGACAGCCGGGGCGGTGAGGCTCGCGGCGAGTCTCACCGCCCTCGCCATCATGTGGGCGCTTGGCGCCCTCCTCGATCGCCTGAGGATCCGCGGACCAGAAGTTAAGATCGTCTGCCGTGAATGGATCTGTGATCCACGTCACTTGAGTGGGGTGGCGCCTTGGGCGGTGCGAAGCCCTGCTGATCGGATCGCGAGACAAGCGAAGATCATCGATCTTCGATGGTCGGACGGGGTGGGGCTGGCGGCCAAAGTGTCACCGTTAAGATGATCACTTAAGGTC
>NZ_CAKKTL010000034.1:0-1092 GCF_920664355.1 Protofrankia sp. CiP1_Cm_nod2 | reverse complement strand
TCAAGCCTCTGACCTGGGCCTATGCTCCCGCGACAGGACTCGAACCTGTAACCTGCCGGTTAACAGCCGGACGCTCTGCCAATTGAGCTACGCGGGACCGCGATGCTCCAGACGATAGCGCCGGGAGCATCTGACTGGGCAAGGTTACCTGAGGTTCGCGCGGATGGTTCGAGGGGGTAGGAAACACGGGTCGGTCGGCTGGTTGACCGTCGGCGCGCGGCCGCTCGGGCAGGATGGTCATGGTTGCGGGCGCCTGCCCGTCGTTGTCCGGTGACGGCGGCCGCCGGGTGTGGGATGACGATCGGGCGCGGGTGTGGGCGGCCATGAGCGTTCATGTGTCCGCGAAGGCCGGCAAGAGTGCACAGTGACACCGAGCGGGAGGCAGCATGCACGTCAGACCCGGTTTCATCGTTGGTTTCGGGCTCGGCTACGTGCTGGGGGCCCGCGCGGGCCGGGAGCACTACGACGCGATCATGCGTCAGGCGCGCGCGGTCCGGGAGCGCCCGGAGGTGCAGAGCGCGGCCGGGGTCGTCTCGGCGCAGGCGGGCAGCCTGCTGGAGCGGGCTCGCCGGACCCTCGGGAGCGTCACCGGCCGGGGCGAGCGGGCGGCGCCGGCCGCCGGCACCTTCGCCAGCGCGGCCGGGGCGCACAGCCCGAACGGTTCCGGGGCGATCCGTACGCCCTGACCCGCCCACGCGACCGGACGCCCGTCGAGCCTGGCGCCGGCTCGTCCCCGGGCAGGCAGGCGGATGCCGGACCGGGCCGCCACGGGCGGTGGCTGTCCCAGCCAGGTCCGTCCTGGCCGCGGACGCGCGGGCGGCATCGCGGGCGGCATGCCGTGCCGGGGTGGGCCGTGCCGGGGTGGGCGCGTTCCGTCCGGGCGGTGTACGCGTGCGGAGCGGGCCCGGGGGGAGCGGCTGGTGCTGGCGATGACCCGTGACGGTGCGCGACATGGCGCGTGACAGCATACGGCGCACCATATGACAGTATGTGACATGCATAATCACAATGTGTGATTTTCTGTGTGACGGTGCGTCATGCAACATGTGATGTCATACGTCACGTTGAGTAGCAATATGTGATGATGTCCAC
>NZ_CAKKTL010000033.1:26383-32163 GCF_920664355.1 Protofrankia sp. CiP1_Cm_nod2 | reverse complement strand
GGCGGGCGGTGGCGGCGCGGCGGCCTCCCGGGACGTCCGCCAGCTCGGGGTGGCGCTCAGCCGGCCGCGGGTGGCCGACCGGCGCGAGGGCGTCCGGGCCCGGGTGGCGCTGCGTTTCCCCTGGCTGCTCACGGACCCGCGTGACCTCGGCTATCTCGACGCCTACGACGTGATCATGGCGAACTCGGTCTACACCCGGGACTGGATCCGCCGGCTGTGGCACACCGACGCCGACATCCTCTACCCGCCGATCCAGGTGGCGTGCCTGACCCCGGCGCAGGAGCGGGAACCGTCGGTGCTGACCGTCGGCCGTCTGTTCGCCCCCGGTCTGGGGCACGCCAAACGGCAGCTGGAGATGGTGCGCTGGTTCGGTGAGCTGTACCGCTCGGGCGCACTGCCCGACTGGCGGATGCACGTCGTCGGCGGCTGCGAGGACTCCCAGCTCCCCTACCTGGAGCGGATCCGGGACGCCGCCCGCGGCCTGCCGGTGGAGATCCATCCGAACGCCCCGCGGCACGAGGTGGAACGGCTGCTGTCCACCTGCTCGGTGTTCTGGTCCGCGACCGGCTACGGGGAGGACGTCGACCGCCGCCCGTGGACGGCCGAGCACTTCGGGATGACCACGGTCGAGGCGATGGCCGGCGGATGCGTCCCCGTGGTGATCGACAGCGCCGGCCAGCGCGAGATCGTCCGCCACGGGCTCGACGGCTTCCGCTGGACCTCCCCGCAGCAGCTCGCCTCGTTCACCCGGCGTCTCGCCACCGAGGACGCCATGCGCCGGCGGCTCGCGGCAAGCGCGGCCGCCCGCGCCCAGGAGTACGCGGACGCGGCGTTCGCCACCCGCTGGCGCGACATCGCCACCCGCCACCACCTCTACAGGCAGACCATGGCGGACAGAGCCTAATCACTTTCAGTGATCGCTCCCCGTTCAGCAGAAAAACAACAGAGCGGGCAACGGCGAACAACATCGTCACGATCCGGGGACTTCGAGCCCTGGAGCGTCTCACCATGGAGAACCACTCGATCACCTTTGGCGATCGTGCGCCAACAGGATGGACAGCACCAGGGAGTACCGACCACCGAGAGACACCAACCGGCGGGACCATTCACGCCGACCGCCGGGGGCTACCGGCGGCGCTGCCCGACGGCCCGCTGCCCGGCGGCGTCCCCAGGCGGCTGTGGTACTCACGGACGTACCCGTGGAGAGGAGCGAGCCCGATGCGGGTCATCCTGGACGGAACGCCCCTGCTCGGCCCGCGCACCGGGGTGGGCCACTACACCGGCCACCTGCTCGCCGAACTACCGTCACTGCCCGGCCTGGACGTCGCCGCGACCGCGTTCACCTGGCGTGGGCTCGACGGGTTCGCCCCGGCGCTGCCACCGGGCGTGCGGCCGGCCGCGCGCCGCGTCCCGGCCCGGCTCATGCACGAGGCGTGGGCACGCACCGACACGCCGAAGCTGGAATGGCTGGCCGGCGCGGCCGACGTGGTGCACGCCACGAACTTCGTCCTGCCGCCGCTGCGCCGCGCCCACGGCGTGCTGACCATCCACGATCTCGCCTATCTCAAGCTCACGAACACCGTCTCCGCCGCCTCCGCCCGCTACCGGGAGCTGGTCCCGCGCGGCCTGCGCCGGGCCGCCGCCGTCGTCACCCCGAGCGCGGCGATCGCCGCCGAGGTCGTCGACACCTACCGGCTGGATCCGGCGATCGTGACCGCGACACCGCTCGGCGTGGACGCGGCCTGGTTCGACGCGTCCCCGCCGTCCGCGCGCTGGCTCGCCGCCCATGGTCTGCCCGAGCGGTATCTGCTGTTCGTCGGCACCCTTGAGCCACGCAAGAACCTGCCGACCCTGCTGGCGGCGGTCCGCGGCCTGCACGCCGAGGTCTCCGACGCGCCGCCGCTGCTGCTGGTCGGGCCGTCCGGCTGGGGGCCGGCGCTCGACCGGTCGCGGCTGCCGGCCGGGGCGGTCGTCACCACCGGCTACCTGCCGACGAACCAGCTCCGCCGGCTGGTCGCCGGGGCCGCCGCCCTGTGCTTCCCCTCGTTCTACGAGGGGTTCGGCCTGCCGCCGCTGGAGGCACTGGCGGCCGGGACCCAGGTGGTCGCCGCCGACATCCCCGCTGTCCGGGAGGTCCTCGGCCCGCTGGCCGGCAAAGGCGTACGACTCGTCCCGCCGATGGACACCGAGGCATTGACCGACGCGCTGATCGGCGCGCTCAAGGAGGATGCCGACCCGGCCCCGGGCCGCTCCCACGCCCGGACGTTCACCTGGCGCCGCACCGCCGAACGCACCGCCGCCGTCTACGCCTCCCTCACCTGACCCACCCCGCCCCGCAGGCGGATTCCATCCGCGCGCACCGTAGGTGGATTCCGTCATCACAGCAACGCTTTCCACCTACAGCAGCGGAAGCCGTAGGTGAAAAGCGTTGTGATGACGACGGTTTTCACCTACAGCTTCCGCGCCTGTAGGTGTCATATCGCCCCACTTCATGGGTCTCGCAGGTCACGGGCGTACCGTTCGCTGTTGATCTCAGCGTTTCGTCGTAATCGATCATCCGGCGGACAGTTCCCGGATCACACGCCGGAACGGCAGCGACCCGGAGCCGGTGGGCCAACACCCGCTCCGGGTCCTGATCCCCAACCCTGCGCAGAAAGGAGTCAGAGACCCATGGAAATGATCCCAAACAGTCGTCGGCCTGGTCGTAGCGAGTCGCATTTCAATGGCTTGTTGATGGCGGACCCGGCGGAGTCAGCCCGTGTCAAGCTGCCCCCGCCGGACTCGGACCTATACATTCTCCGGTCAGCGCTGGTGCTGCCGGCCAGCGGAGGCGATCAGCGGACGTTCGCGCTTCTCTCCCCTCCGGACGGGACGGCCGGGACAGAACCCCGAGGGGAAGTCCGTGGGCTTACCGTCACCGGGTATGGCCGGGCAGCACATGGTGTGTCTGTCCGCCAAATCGCACAACCTTGATCGTTGCCCAGGACCTCCGACACACCGATAATCGAGGGAGGCCGTGGGAAACATCGACATCTCGCCGACCTGTACAAACGTTATAGATCATGGATTTTGGCGCGATTGTCCACAGACCCCCGTTGTCCACAGACCCCCGTCGGAGATTAGAGGACGATCTTGTATCGTCGCAGGTCAGCAGGGGTGAAAACTATGGTACGGTTCCCGCACAGGCAAGATCCGAGTCGGATTACAACACGAACAACACGCCGGTCTCCCAACCGACATGCAGGGCGGGCGGCAGAGCCGACGTACCGTCGGGCACGGCGTGCCGGTGCCGCGTGCAGGCGTCGCATGGCAGTCCCGCCGGGTCCCGTTCCCGGGCGCGGCGGGTGTGGCGCGCCTTCTGCGGCGATTTGAAGGGGCGCTCCTGAAGCCGTGCAGGACTTTGGCGGCGATCTTTCTTCGGTGCGTGTGTCCTGGTCAGGCGGCCGGTTGCTGGACAGACGAGATGACCTGGTCCGGGGTGTCGAGCCAGAACGTCTGCCCTTCGGGGGTGACGATCAGGCCGAAGCGGGTGTGATCGGGCTGGCCGGTGCCGATCCACCAACGGTAGGTGGCTTCCAGTTCATCCCACAGGTGGCGTGGTCCCTGGTGGTAGACCTTGTGAACGTCCGTGCCGGGAACGATGGTGGCCCACGATCCGGATGCGTAGTGCGACAGCAGCATGATGCCATCGGCCCTGAGCCCGGTCACCCAATCGGGAAGGCGGGCGCCGAAGGCGAACCCGGTCTCAAAGTCGGCAAACGGCTCAGGGTGGTAGATCTGCGTTGTTGTGATCTGGACGCCATCTGGTTCTTCGTCGTAGTAGGCGGCGCTTTCCGGGCTGTATACCCGCCACAATGCCCTGTCGTTCCGCTGGTTGCGTAGCCGCATGAACCCGGTGCTGCCGTGGCAGCGGCCCCGAGCGGTGCCGTCATCGCCGACGGTGAGGCAGGCGAACGCCTGGCATTCGTCGAAGCCGGCGACGAGAGGGAGCACGATTTTCCCGCCGGGTCGGGTCTGCTCCACCCATGCGTACGGCACCCGCAGCGCACTCGCGGTGCATATGACCCGTTCGTAGGGGGCGTTCTCGGCGTATCCGAGGGCACCGTCGCCGGTGACCACCGTGACCGGCAGGCCGGTCCTGGCGAGGACGGTCCGGGCGTGCCGGGCAATCTTCTCGTCCATCTCGATGGTGGTGACATGCCCGGGTGCCGCCCTCTCGGCGATCAGTGCGGCGTTGTAGCCGGTTCCCGTGCCGATCTCCAGGACGTCTGTGCCGTGGTGGACGTCGAGCAGACCGAGCATCGCGTCCATGACCGCGAGAGCGCTGGAAGAGCTGGTCGGGAAGGTGCCGGTACCGTCTTCGTCGAGTTTTCCATCGTCGACCTGAGTGACGATCGCATCATCGCTGTCGACCAGCCTCGACCAGACGTCCGGATCATCAGCCCGGTTGATCGGATACATGGAGCTGCCTTCTCCCCGATGAACCCAGATCACGGGCGGGATGAAATCGGCCCGATTCATACCGTTCCCTTCCCATTACATCTGTCACAGTTCTTGATCTCGGTTGCGGCCTTTCCGCTTCGGCCGTCATAAACAACCGTGATAGTTCCGGTGCCGTTACACTTCGGACAGGTCTGGGGTTGCGAGTGTTTCCCCATTGCACTCCTTGAACAACTGTGGAGAAAACCGGCGGCGACCTGTCAGCCCGAGTCGGCGCCCCTGTTTCTCCGGGTGTGCCGTGCGACGCGGTGGCGGGCCCGGTGAGATCGCGGTGGTTCGTGGCGGCCTCCTCGCCCCCGGACACCGACGTGCCCGCCGGAACCTGCCACGGAGAGCACCGGAGAATCAGCGTAGCCGGCTATGGCGCGCCCACCTGTACCGCACCGCCTTGGCCGCCCCCGAAACCGCCGAACAGATCTACGCCCCGTTCCGGGTAGCAGCGGTTTTCTGCCCGCGGCTGACGACGGAGGTGGGCGGGGGCTCTCGTAGCCTCCAGGGGTGGTGGACGCACTCGACGGGCCGGCGTCCGTCAGCCGGGAGGCGGGCGGGGCGGAGCCGGGCCGGGCCGGTCGGCGGCGGGCCGGCCTGGTGGGGCAGGGCGGTGGACGGTGGCGGGGCGGGGTCGCTGTCGCGGCGCTCGTCGGGCTGGACGTGGTGGTGGTCGCCGCGCTGTGGCCGACGCTGGTGCGTCCGCTCTGGTACGACGAGGCGTGGCGGGCCTACCACCTCAGCGTCGGCGCGGGCTGGTTCGAGGCCCTGCGGACGGCGAACGCGCCGCTTTCCGGGGGCTGGTTCGCGGTCGAGAAGCTGGCGGTCGCCCTCGGCGGTGACACCGAGCTCGTCCTGCGGGCGCCCCAGATCGTCGCGCTGGCCGCGCTGTCGCTGGTGACCTACCTGCTGGGCCGGTGGTGGCTGTCGCGGCCGGCGGCCACGGTCGTCGCCGGGCTGCTCACGGTCAACGGCGGGCTGCTCGTCTACGGGCTGCAACTG
The DNA here is from genome assembly GCF_920664355.1 of Protofrankia sp. CiP1_Cm_nod2. NCBI lineage: Bacteria > Bacillati > Actinomycetota > Actinomycetes > Frankiales > Frankiaceae > Protofrankia > Protofrankia sp. CiP1_Cm_nod2. The sequence continues at coordinate 26,673 of NZ_CAKKTL010000033.1, read as the reverse complement.
AAGTCGTACCTGCCGGAGGCCGCATGCACGGCGGCCGTCGCGCACCTGTGGCTGTGCGCGCGCCGCCGTGTCGAGGCGGGCCGGCGTTCGTGGCCGGCTCGGGCGGGCATGGCGCTGTGCGCGATCATGGCCGTCACCTCGCTGTTCGTCCTGGCTCCGCTGCTGTTACTGGACGTCGTGGACGCCACCCGATCCTGGTGGGCGTGCCGCCCACGCCAGGCCCGGGGCACCAAGACCGAAACGGATGCCGCAGCGCAGGAGGCCGCCCACCCACGGTGGCGCCCACGACA
>NZ_CAKKTL010000033.1:0-26007 GCF_920664355.1 Protofrankia sp. CiP1_Cm_nod2 | reverse complement strand
ACAGAGCACCTGGCAGAACCCAGGGCGGCGCCCGATGTTGGCGGGGCTGGCCGGGTCCGTGCTGGTGGGCGGCTGTGGGCTCGCTCATCTTGCGCTGTTCGTCCTGCCGCAGAGCTATCTGACCACGAACCCGTACTGGCGGAACTTCTTCCTCACCCGGGACAACGCGGCCGGCCAGTTACGCACGGCCCTGTGGGAGCTGCCACGCAACGCGTTCACGGCGGCGATGACCCGGCCGGACGCCCAGTTCGGTTCGCCGTTCACCGGCTCGCCGCTGCTCGCCGACCCGGATCACCGGCTGCACGTGTGCGTGATCGTCGGGGCGCTGGTGTGCTGGGCGGTCGGCCTGGTCGTGGCGGTGCGGGGCAGGGCGGGCCGGGCGTTGCTGGTCGCACTCGGCGGGGCGCTGGCGCTGATCGGGTTCGCCTCGGCGGCGGGACGATGGCCGGTCGGGTTCGTCCGGGCGAACCTGTTCCTGCTGCCGTTACTGTACGTGCTCGCCGGCATCGGTGGGTCGGCGTTGCTCCGGTCGAGACTGCATCGGCCAACGCTGGTTCCGCCAACGCCGGTTCGGCCAACCCTGCCACAGACGGCCGAATCCGGGCCAAGCCGGTTGTGGGCAGGGCCGGGCGAACTCGGGCCTGGTCGTGTGATCGCTGTGTTGCTCGCGGTCGCGGTTGTGCTGTTCGTCCTGGCGGCCGGGGCGGTCGGGGCCCAGCGGGGCAGGCAGATCCGGGCGAGCGCGGCCGGCCCGCTGCTGCTCGGCGACATGCGGGAGCTGGTCGCCGTCCAGCGGCGGACGGCCGGGCCTGGCGACATCCAGATCGTGATCCCCGGACGCTGGGACGAACGGCAGTGGTACAAGGCCCAGCAGTATTACGCGCATTACTACACCGGCCATCCGACAGCGACCGACCAGCCGGCGATGACGAGCTACCCGACGGCGGCCGGCCATCCGGCGACAGCCGGTCATTCGACAACGGCTGCCCGTCCGACGATGGCCAGCCGTTCGCCGACGGGCACGCTCGGACCACCGGTCGCCGAGGCGGACACGCTCGTCCTGCCTCCGCTGGGCTGGGACGCCTCGATCCCGCCGTTTCTCGCCGGGCGCCCGCGGGCCGGCACGTTGTACCTGGTCACCTACAATCTGGTGTTCCCGGACGCCGTCCGCGGCCTGCACGCCCTGCTCGTCGGGCTCGGCTGGTGCCCGGACGAGCCGACCCGGCGCTCCTGGCCGCTGACCGGCGAGATCACCGCGTTCACCCGCTGCCCGCCCGCGACGCCTCCGTCGGCACCGTCGCCTCAACCGTCGCCTCCGTCGACACCGACACCGACACCGACGGCGACGACGACGACGACGACGGCGACGGCGACGGCCGAAGCAGCGGCATGAGCGCGCGTGTCAGAGCCGTCCAGCCGAGCACGGCGGCGGCGCCGAGCAGGCCGATGACCGATCCCAGGTAGCGGTAGTCGAAACCGGCGGTCAGCGCCGCGAGCACAAGCACGGACATGCCTGCCCCGGACGCCAGCCAGAACATCCGCCCAGGCCCGGCCGAACCGGAGCCGGCCACGGCGGCTTCGGTAAGAGCCGGCCCGGCCACGTCAGCTCCGGCCAACCCAGCTCCGGTCGGGCCGGAACCGGTGGGAGCTGGCCCGGCCATGCCCGGTCCGACGGGAACCCGGCCGGCGCGGCCTCGTCGGATACCGGCCGCCGCTGCCGCGGCGCCGGCGAGCAGGCCGGCTCCGACCAGGGGCATGGGCAGATAGCCCAGCCGGCTGTACGCCGCCAGCTTCCCGGCGAGCGGCCGTGAGATCTCGGTGAGGACGTAGTGGCCGTCGGCGGCATGCGGGTTCTGCACGGGCAGGACGTTGGCCAGCTCCGTGGGCAGCTCCCAGGTCGCCGCCCGCGAGGTCCGCGCGTTCTCATGCTGGACGGGCGAGAAGTAGCCGATCAGGTAGGCCGCCGTGGTTGTGGCCACCATCGCCGGCTGGGCCCGGATGACCTCGGCGGCGAACCGTCCGGCGAGTTCCTCGCGTCCGGCGGGGATGCCGTCGTTGCCCTGGCGCAGCGGCGAGTCGTCCGGCCACAGGTACATGTCGGGCTGTGGGCGCCGCGCCACCGGCCGCGGGTCGCACAGCGTCCGCAGCTCCGGCCCGGACAGGACGTCGCAGTCGGCGAACGGCGCCACCCTCCCGTACAGGAAGAAGCCGCTGTGCGCCGAGACGGAGAAGGCAGCCCCGTTGGCCATGCTCCACGCCGAGTAACCGACGATCGGCACGGCGGCGGCAAGCGCGAACGCGATCAGACGCGCCAGCCCACCACCAGTGCCGGCCCGGGCAGCCCCGCCAACGGCACGACCGCCACCATCGGCGGCGACATCAGCGCCGACGCGGCGAGCGCGTGTCCGGACGGTCACGACGACCAGCGCGACAGCACCTACGGCAAGCGGACCGTAACCAACTGTGCGGATCGTCACGGATGCTCCGAGTAACAGCCCGGCGGCGGCGCAGGCTCGTACGGCGGGTCGGCCCGGCCTGGCGAGCAGGATCACTCCGCCGGCGACCAGCGTCCCGAACAGGCTGTCGGCGAGGACGAACTGGCCGAGGTCGAGCGCCCACGGCGACAGCAACGCCGGCGCGGCGGCGCAGGCGGCGATCCAGGCGGTACGTACGGTGCGGAGCGCGACGGCGTACAGGGCCGCGCCGGCCAGGAACGTCAGCAGATGCTGGACGATCACCAGCCTGGTCAGATGGGCGTGGCCGTCGATGAGCAGCAGGAACATCGGGTAGCCGGACGGCCGCCAGTCCCCCGGCCACAGCCCCGCCCACGCCTGGTCGAGGTAGGCGGCCGAATCCCCGAGGTACATGATCGCGGGCGGGTAGGCGACGGTGACCAGCACACGCAGCAGCGCGCCGGCCACCGCGATCCCGGCGAAGACGGCGTGCCGCCGCGCCGCGGCCCCCACCGCCCGGCGGAAGCCCGCCGCCCGGCCGGCCGACAACCGGCCAACCCGCAACCGGCCAACCCGCATCCGGTCGAGCGCCGGCCGGACGCTCGACCACCGACCGGGCACTGACCCCCCGCCAGGTGTCCGGCCGGCAGGCGTCCGCCCGCCAGGTGTCCGGCCGGACCGCTGCCGGTCGCCTGGCGTCCGGACAGCCGCCGCCCAGTCGTCGGGTGGCGGTGCGGACGTCGTTCCAGCGCCCAGGGCGTCAGTCCAGGGCGTCCGGGTCGAGCTTGGTGAACAGCGCCCCGGGCCAGGTCAGTGCGCGGCCGGCCGGTACGGGCTGGCGCTCCCAGGTGTCCAGGCTGATGCCGAGGATGTCGGCCAGGCGCGCGGAGGTGAACGGCAGGAACGGCGCGAGCGCGGTCGTGATCCCGGAGATCGCCTGGATCGCCACGGCCAGGCTGCGCCCGGCCCGCTCGGGGTCGGTCTTGACCGTCTTCCACGGCTCCTCGCGGTAGAGGTAGGCGTTGACCTCGGCGGAGATCTCCATCGCGGCCCGCAGCGCGGCCCGCAGCTCCACCCGCCCGATCAGCTCGCCCACCCGCGCCAGGCCGGCGTCCACCGAGTCGATCAGTTTGGCGTGCGCGCCGTCGAGTTCCCCGGCCTCGGGTACGCGCCCGTCGAAACGCTTGCCGATCTGGGCCATCACCCGGTTGACCAGGTTGCCCCAGTTCGCGATCAGCTCGTCGTTGATCCGCCGGATGATGTCCGCGTCGGTGATCTCGGTGTCGTTCTGCTCCGGCAGCACCGTCGCGAGGGCGTAACGCAGCGCGTCCGGCTGGAGCCGGTCGAGGTACTCCCGGACGCCGCGCCCGATCCCGGCGGACTTCGACGCCTTCGCCCCGCCGAACGTCACGTACTGGTTGGCCGGGACGTCCGTCGGCAGCTCAAGCCCGCCGTAGCCGATCAGCATCGCCGGCCAGATCACCGTGTGGAACGGGATGTTGTCCTTGCCGACGAAGTAGTAGCTGGCCGCGTCCGGGTTCTGCCACCACTGCTGCCACGCGTCCGGGTCGCCGGAGCGGGCCGCCCACTCCTTGCTCGCCGACAGGTAGCCGATCACGGCCTCGAACCAGACGTAGATCCGCTTGCCCGGGCCGAGCTCGTCGGTGGGCAGCGGGACACCCCAGTCCAGGTCACGGGTGATGGCCCGGTCGTGCAGGCCGTCCTTGACGAACTGCAACGACCAGTTCATGACGTGCCGGCGCCAGCCGGTGCGGGTCTCCAGCCAGGCCAGCAGATCGTCGGCGAGCGCGGACAGCCGCAGGAAGAAGTGGGTGGTGGCCCGTTTCTCCGGGACCGCGCCGGTGAGCTTGCTGCGCGGGTCGAGCAGGATGTCCGGGTCGAGGGTGCGGCCGCAGTTCTCGCACTGGTCGCCGCGGGCCTCGCCGTACGCGCAGAACGGGCAGGTCCCGACCACGTACCTGTCGGGCAGGAAGCGGCCGGCCTGCGGGTCGAAGAACTGGACGGTCTCCTCGGGGACGATGTAGCCGGCCTCCCGCAGCCGGACGAAGACGTCCTGCGCGACCTCGCGATGGTTGTCCGTCATCGTCGAGGTGAACAGGTCGAAACTGATCCCGATGTCGTCCCAGATGCGCAGGAACTCCGGATGGTAACGATTGACGATCTCCGCCGGTGACACCCCGTCGATGTCGGCGCGCACGGTGATCGGGGTGCCGTGGGCGTCGCTGCCCGACACCATCAGTACCCGGTTGCCGGCCAGCCGCTGGTAGCGGGCGAAGATGTCGGCCGGCAGGTAGGCGCCGGCGATGTGCCCCAGGTGGGGCATGCCGTTGGCGTACGGCCAGGCCACCGCGACCAGGACAGGCCTGCCCCGCTCCCGCGCAACGGTCGCACCACTGGTCTCGGTCGCCTGCGAGGCGGGCGAAGCACCGGTCTTGGTCGTCACGCTCCCAACGGTAGCGCTCGCCACCGACGCTTCTCGACCGGGTTTCCCAACAACGCCGGACGCCGGACGCCAGCGGCTGTGGCCAGGCCCACAGAGCGGGCCCACGATGCGGCGCCGATCAGGCCCGCAGAGCGTTGCCGGACCGCGCGAAGGCCTCGGCCAGCGCCTCCCGCCAGGGACGCAGCGGCCGCAGCCCGGCGTCCGTCCACGACCGGGGCGAGAGCACCGAGTAGGCCGGGCGCGGCGCGGGGCGCGGGAACGCGTCCGTCGTCGTCGGCCTGACCTTCTCCGGGTCCATCCCGAGCTCGGCGACGACCGCGCGGGCGAAGCCGAACCAGGTCGTGTCGCCACCGCCTGTGCAGTGGTAAAGCCCGCCAGCGGCCCGGCCGGCACCAGCGGTACCGGCGGCCACCAGGTCGATCAGCCCGGCGGCGAGATCCACCGACCAGGTCGGGGAGCCGCGCTGGTCGTCGACCACGGCAAGGGTGTCGCGCTCGCGGGCGAGCCGCGCGATCGTCCGGACGAAGTTGCGCCCGGACGCGCCGTACACCCACGCCGTGCGCACCACGTAGGACGACGGGCACAACGCGAGCACGGCCTGCTCGCCGGCGAGCTTGGTCCGCCCGTACGCGGAGCGCGGCGCGGTCGGGTGGCCGGTCTCGTAGGGCTTGTCCGCGGTGCCGTCGAAGACGTAGTCGGTCGAGACGTGGAGCAGGGTCGCGCCGGCCTCCGCACAGGCGGCGGCCAGCTGCGCCGGCGCGGCGGCGTTGACGGCATAGGCCCCGGCCTCGTCGGACTCGGCGCCGTCCACGTCGGTCCAGGCGGCGGTGTTCACGACCACAAGGCCGCCCTGGATCCTCGCCGGCCGGGCCTGGTCGCGGACGACGGCCCGCACCCGCGCCGGGTCGGTGACGTCCAGCTCGGCCCGGGTGAGCCCGGCCCAGGCGTGGACCCGTTCGTCCGCCTCCAGCAGCCGGCACAGGTCCACCCCGAGCTGGCCACCGGCTCCTGTCACCATCACGCGCACCCGGCAAGTGTCGCAGACCCAGTTACCCGGCCGGACGCGCACCCACTGCCCATGGAATCACATACAGTATCCACACAATTGCCAACGGCAATTGACGGTTAAACTCGGGGGCGGCCCGTTGACTATGGGCTCAGCCGGCCAACGGCGGCCGGCTGCCGTCGTCCTGGAGAGATGACGATCGTCGACTACTCGGAGATCAAACTGGCCTGGCCGCCGGCCGGGATCCCGCGGCAGGCTGCCTCGGGGGCCGACGCCCGCCGCGGACGGCCCGGCGCCGGCATCCCCGTCGCCAGCGCGCCCCGGCCACCGGCCCGCCGGCCCCGGCCGCCGCGAACGGTCGTGCTGCTGACCATGCTCCACATCGCCCTGCTGCTGACCTACTCGTTCGCCTTCACCACCTGGACGGGCTACGACGAGGCCCAGCACGTCGACATGGTCTACGGCCTGCAGCACGGCGCCGGCTGGCCGGCACCCGGCGAACGGATCATCGCCGCGGGGATCGCCGCGACCTCGGACGACTTCGACCGCGGCCGGTACGCCCAGATGTTCCAGTCGGGTGGCCGCGGCGACGGCGCGCCCCCGTTCGCCGAGATCGACCCGACCCCCCGTGACCAGCGCCTGTCCTTCGACGCGCTCGGTGGGCCCGCCCCGGTCACCGACGGGCGGCTGTCCAACCAGATGGTCCAGCACCCACCGCTGATCTACGCGATCGGGGCCGCCCTGCTGTCCGTCCTGCCCGGCTCCTCGGGCTGGGCGTACGACCAGCAGGTCTGGGCACTGCGCCTGCTGAACATCATCGTCGTGGCCCCGCTGCCGCTGCTCACCTGGGAGGCCTCCCGGCGGTTCGGGCTCAGCGCGCCGCTGGCCCGGGCCGCCGCCGCGATACCGCTGGCCGTGCCCGGGCTCACCCGGGTCGGCGCCACGTTCAACAACGACGGCCTGCTGATGCTGTCGGTCGGCGGGCTGACCGCGCTGCTCGCCGGCGTGCTCACCGGCGACATGCGAAGACGGACGGCGGTGGGCGTCGGCCTGCTGCTCGGGCTCGCCTTCCTCACCAAGTCGCTCGCCCTGCCCCTGGTGGTGGTGGTCGCCGCCGCCTATCTCGTCGGCTGGGCCCGCCTCCGCCGTGCCCACCGGCCCGGCCACGGCCCCTCCCGATCCAGCCGCGGCCTCTCCCGGCCCGGCCCCCAGCCCGTCAGTTCCCGGCCCGATGGCCCCGGGGCCGTCGGCGACCACCTCCGCCGGCCCGCGCACCGCCCCCGCTGGTCCGGCCAGCACAGCCGGCACAGCCGGCACAGCCCGCGCCGTGGCGGCTGGGCCCTGCCCGTCCGGGCGCTGCGGGCGCCGCCGGTGTACCCGGCGCTGCTCTCGATCGGGATCGCCTGCACCGCCGGCGGATGGTGGTGGGTCCGCAACTACGTCCTCTACGACGCCATACAGCCCAACGGATGGGCAACAGAGCCTCCACGGCGCGAACCGGTCCTGCTGCCGAAGTCCTTCTACACCTGGTACGAATACTTCTGGCGGACCATCATCAGCCGGTTCTGGGGTGGTCTCGGGATGTTCGAGCCGCCCCAGCTCTCTCCGGCCGTGATCGTCATCGCGACCACGGCCGTGCTGGGCTGCGTGCTGGCGGCGGTCGCCCGCTCCCGGAGCACCGACGGGGCATCCCGGGGACACCGGTTCACCCGGCCGTGGGCGTTCGCGTCCGCACGCCCGCTGGTGCTGCTCATGCCGATCCTGCTGGCCTACCTGCTGGTGGGCCAGCGCAGCTACTCGGACTACCTGAAGTACACCCAGGGCATCGCCATCCAGGGCCGGTACCTGTACATGGGCGTGGTCGGCCTCGCCGTCGTCGCCACCGCCGGCCTCGGCCGGCTGCTGCGCGGGCACGAGCGGGCCGCCGGTCCGGCCGTGCTGGCCGGCGCGCTCGTCATGCAGGCGGCGGCGCTGTGGGCGGTGTGCGCGTACTACTGGCTGCCGCGCGGCGAGTCGGTCCCCCCGCTGCACGTCGCCGAGATCGTCACCGCGGTCGGGCGCTGGGCGCCGTTCCCCGTCGGGGTGACGATCGCCGTCTTCGCCCTCTGCCTGGTGACCGCCTGCGTCACCGTCGCCGAGATGGCCCGTGAGGCCCGCCGATGTCCCGCGGGGGAGCCGGGCGCCCCCGGGCCGCTGCCCGCGACGCCCGAACTGTCCGCGCTGCCCGGCGCCCGACTGGCCGGGACGTCCGTCACGCTCCTGTCCACGGTGCGTCGGCCCGGGCCCGGCCGGCGGCCCTGGACCGGCCGGCGCTCCCCGGCCAGGCGATGGCCCCGGCCGTCAGGGCGTGGTGGCGACCGAGACCCGGGAGTGGTCGCCGAGCATCAGCCGGTGCGCCCGCGGCCGGGCCGCCGACGGGACGACCTCGACGTCCCGCCCGATCAGTGAGTCCTCGATCCGCCCGATCCCCCGGATGGTCGCCCGCTCCAGCACGATCGAATACTCGATCTCGGTGTCCTCGATGGCGCACGAATGGTAGATCGAGGTGAACGGGCCGACATACGAGTCGACGATCCTCGTGTCCCGGCCGATGATCGCCGGCCCGCGCACGGTGGACCGGACCAGTGACGCGCCCTCCTCGATCACGACCCGGCCGACGACCGTGCTGCTCTCGTCGACCACACCGCGGACGGCCGGCTCCAGCGACTCCAGCAGGTGCCGGTTGGTCTCCAGCATGTCGTCGAGCCGCCCGGTGTCCTTCCAGTAGCCCTCGACCAGGTGCGGCGCGACCTCGTAACCGCCGTCGACGAGCCACTGGATCGCCTCGGTGATCTCCAGCTCGCCGCGCGCGGACGGCTTGATCGCCCGCACGGCCTCATGGACCGCCGGGCCGAACAGGTACACCCCGACCAGGGCGAGATCACTCGGTGGCTGCCGGGGCTTCTCGACCAGACGCACAACCCGCCCGCCCGGCCCCAGCTCGGCCACGCCGAACGCGGACGGGTTGGAGACCTTCGTCAGCAGGATGAGCGCGTCCGGCCCGCTGCGGCGGAACTCCTCCACCAGCCCCGAGATCCCACCGATGATCAGGTTGTCGCCGAGGTACATCACGAACGGCTCGTCGCCGAGGAAGTCACGCGCGACGAGCACGGCATGGGCAAGCCCCAGCGGCGCCTCCTGCCGGATGTAGGTGACCTCGATCCCCAGCTCGGAACCGTCGCCGACGGCGGTCTCGATCTCCGCGGCGGTCTCCCCGACAATGATCCCGACATTCGTGATACCCGCGGCGGCTATTGCCTCCAACCCGTAGAAAAGCACCGGCTTGTTCGCCACCGGCACAAGTTGTTTGGCCGAGGTGTGGGTGATCGGGCGCAGTCGTGTTCCGGAACCACCGGCAAGCACAAGAGCCTTCATGATCCGAACCTTATCGCGCGGCCGGGCGGCGGCTGTACAAGCCCATGACCAGGGGCGCCCAATACCCGCCGAACAACATTGTTCCGACAGGTTCCGGACAGCCTCCGGACAGCCTCCGAACGGGTTCCGGACAGCCTCCGGACGGGTTCCGGACGCGTTCCGGACGGGTTCCGGACGGGTTCCGGACGGACATGCGCCGGTTTCGGCCGGCCGCCGCGGTGGCCCGCGCCACCCGGCCGGCCGCCGCCGGAACAGCGGGCCCGCCGTCATCAGGGCATCCCACGACGGGTGTGTCGCGCCTGCCGCGGGTACCTTCAGCAACCAGGACCACAGTTGTCCTCCGCGGCCATGACGACAGTCGTGACATCAGCGGTACGGGGGTAACGCCGCAATGAATCCAGCAGCCGGCCCGCGCACACCGGCGGGACCCGTCGGTGTGCCGGCCGAAGATGGCACGAGCGCGCCAGCGACGGCCCCGACAGCTCTGCCGGCCCCGGCGGCACGGACAGCCCCGGCGGCAGAGCCGGCCTGCCAATGGCGTCATCTCCCGGGGCATAGTGGTAAACAGGACCATATCCGGGGACGCGGGATACATCGGGCGGCATGTACGTCCGTGCGCCGGTGCCAGGCCACGGCGGGGGTGGGAGGTACGGCACGGTGACCGCTACGACCGGGGTCCCCGTGGACCAGTCCGCCAGCACCACGACGCAGCCGGGCCCGCCGGGCCCGCGCCGCGTCCTCAGGGCCCGCCCGAGTGCGAGGTGGCGATGGTTCCTGCGCGCCGGGGAGGAAGGCCCACGGCAACGCTCCCTGATCGACAAGCTGCTGCTCGCCCTCGCAGCCGTGCTGTCGATGTCGATCGTCGTGACGAGCATCGGCGGCTACGTCGCCTACCGCTACTTCGACTCCCAGATCACCAGGGTCACCCTGGCGCTCGGCGACGACCGTGAACGACCGGCCGCAGCCCCACCCGGGAGCGCGAACTTCCTGCTGGTCGGATCGGACAGTCGGGCGGGCACCGGCAACATGTACCAGCGCCAGGAAGTCGTCGCCGGGGAACGTTCGGACACCACCATGCTCGCCCATCTGGACTCGAACGGGACGACCACGCTGGTGTCGTTCCCCCGGGACACCCTGGTACGCATTCCCGGCCACGGCCGGAACAAGCTCAACTCCGCGATCACGACCGGCGGCCCGTCCCTGCTGATCAAAACGATCGAGAACCTCACCGACATCAAAATCGATCATTTTGTGTCGATCGACCTCGCCGGCTTCAAAGCCATGACGGACGCCATCGGCGGAGTGACGGTATGCGTCCGGCCGCTGCCGGACGGCAGCACGTCCAACCTGCATGACGACTACTCACAGTGGCGCGGTGTCGTGGGTGAGAACCAGCTCGACGGCGAGCAGGCGCTGGCCTTCGTCCGGCAGCGCTACGGCCTGCCGGACGGGGACTTCGACCGGATCCGGCGCCAGCAGCAGTTCGTCAGCGCGGTGTTCCAGAAGGCCACCAGCAGCGGGGTGCTCACCAGCCCGGCCAGGCTGGAGAGCCTGCTCGGGGCCGCCACCCGCGCATTGACCGTGGACGACGACACCACCGCCGACGACCTGCGCAACCTGGCGGCCCGGCTGCGGGGCATGTCCGCGAACGCGATCAGCTTCGAGACCATCCCGGTCCGCCCGCCGACGAGGGCCGAAGGCGCGAACGCGGCCGGCGAGATCGCGCCCTTCGGCTCCGTCCAGGTCTACGACCCCGACGGGCTCGAGGCGTTCCTGGCGCCGCTGCGCGGCCGCGGGAGCTCCGCGGCACGGCCGTCCGGGCGCCACGGGGCACCGGCACCGAAAGCCACCGGGGCGACACCCACGCCGGCCGGCCCCGCTGGCAGGACGCTGCTGCGGCCGTCGTCGATCACATTGGACGTCCTCAACGGCACCCCCATGGGTGGCCTCGCGACCAACGCGGCCCGGGAGCTGGCCGCGGCCGGCTTCCAGGTCGCCCACGTCAGCAGCGCGGCCAACCGGCACACGGCCACCTCGCTGGTGCGTTACGGCCCGGGCGGCCTCGCCGCGGCGCGTACCGTGGCCGCCGCGATCCCCGGGGCACAGCTGCGTGAGGATCCGTCCCTGTCGGAGCGGGTCACGCTGGTGCTCGGGACAGGCTTCAAAGGGGTGAACACGAAGGCGCTGACCGCCGTCCCGGCGCCGGCCGGCACCCCGGCGGCGGACTCTGAGGATCCCACCCGCGCCACCGGCCCGGAGGATGCCGCCGGCTTCGGGATCGCCGCCGGCATCGCCGGCTCCGGAGTCGCCGCCGGCTCCGGGAGCACCACTGGCACCGCCAGCTCCGGGGTCGCCGCCGGCACCGCCAGCCCGGGCAGCGGTGCCAGCACCGGGAGCGCCGCCGGCACCGCTCGCCGAGGCACCGGCACCGGCACCGGCACCGGCACCGGCCCACCGGACGCGGACGGCACGGGCACGGCAACAGGCCAGCCCGGCTCGACACACGCCCAGCCGAGCCCGACGCCACCACCAGCGCCCGTCACCGCGGCCGAACTCACCGCCGGCTGTACGTTTTAGCGCGCCGGTCAAGTGGCGCGGATCCTATCCACGACCACCCACCCGTACCGGCCATGATCCAGGCGAGTTTGTCGTTGTGTACGCTTTTTTGGCCGCACAAGCGTACACAACGACAAACTCGCGCTGATCTTCTCCGGCGGCCGGCGTCCATCGAGGTGTGCCACCGTTCGCGGGGATACGTATGGTTACCTGGCCGGCGCTCCAGCGGGGCCCGGCGGGCCTGAGCCCAGCTGGATCCGGGCCCGGCGGGCCCGGGCACCATCAGGCCTGATCCCGGGCCCGGTCAGGTCCCGGCCCGGGATCAGGCGCCGGTCGTCCAGGGCCAGGCGTGGCCGCGCAGCCGGCAGGGGCAGGCCGGAGCAGCCGCCAGCCGTCCCGGGACGGGTGCGTGGTGTCTCGTTTCTCTCGTTCGGGCAGGCCGGAGCGTCGGCTGCCGGCTGGCTAGAATCGCTGCGAACCGGGAGCAGTCGGCTCCCGGATCACCAGTGCAGCCAATGCCGTCTGCCATCCGCCGCGTAAGGTGCCGGCACAGTGTGGGCGGGCCGACGGCAGGCCCGCCCGCTTCGGGCACCCGATCCGGCGAGCCACGACTTAAGTGACGATGATGTTACTTATGGTTCTTCCCAGTACCCGGTGGTGAGCTGTCGTTCGCTTCATGGCAACGTCAGAGCTGCCCAAAGCGTCCTAATCAGACAGGGCCACGCTGCCTCGTGGAGACCGACACCGCCACAGAAGTCGCCCCGGCCGAGGAGGACTGAACACGCCGGTGAGTCGCAGACCTGCGCGCCGGCCGGCATTGCCCGCCGAGCTCAACCCACGGCTCCCCCGGAGCACGCGCCGCCACGGGCGCTCACCGCTGCGCGTGCTGTCGGTCGGGGCGGCCACCGCCCTGTCGGTGCTGGTCCTGGCGGTCAGCTCCATCGGATGGGCGGCATACCGCTACTTCAACAGTTCGGTCACCGGAGTCGCCTGGTCGCCCGGCGGCAGCCGGCCGGCCGAACGGCCCGGGGAGATGAACATCCTCCTGCTCGGGGACGACAGCCGGGCGGGCACCAACGGTGAGTACGGCCAGGTCGACGGGGTCCGCTCCGACACCACGATCGTGGCCCACTTCGGGGGGGACAACTCCGTCACCCTGGTCTCCTTCCCCCGGGACACCCTCGTGACGGTCGCTCCCGGCCTGTCGAAGACGCCCCGGGACGGCAAGGACAAGCTGACCAACATCCTGTCCTACGGCGGGGTGGAAGGGCTCACCCGTACGCTGGAGAACCTGACCAGCCTGAAGATCGACCACTTCATCTCGATCGACCTCGCCGGCTTCAAGACCATGACCGACGCGGTCGGCGGGGTGGACGTGTGCGTGGCCCCGCTGCCCGGCGGCGGCACGTCCAACCTGCGCGACAACTACTCGCAGTGGCGGGGGAAGCTCGGCGTCAACCATCTCAACGGCGACCAGGCGCTGGCCTTCGTCCGCACCCGGCACGCGCTGCCGGACGAGACCTACCGGGTCGCCCGCCAGCAGCAGTTCCTGTCGAAGCTGCTGGAGAAGGCGACCAGCGCGGGCGTCCTCACCAACCCGGTACGGATCACTCAGCTGATCGGCGCCGTCGGCGGCTCGCTCAAGGTCGACAACGGCCTCACCGAGAACGGTGCGATGATCAAAATCGCGCAACGGCTCAGTGCGATTACCAGCGGTAAAGTAACATTTGTCACTATACCTACCTTCGTGCCGACGAAGGCGGACGGCGCCATCAACGACAAGGGCGAGATACCCCCACACGGCCAGGTGCTGTTCTACGACCGCGCCGGCCTGGCCTCCCTGCTCGCTCCGCTGCGCCCGACGGCGGACGCCCCGCCGGCCGCCGGCCACGGGGGCGACGACGGGGCCCTCAGCCAGCCCTCGCTCCCGCCGAACCAGGTGAGCATCGCCGAGGTCCGCAACAAGACCGGCCGCTCCGGCCTGGCCGCGCAGACGACCGACGCCCTCAGCGCCCTGGGCTTCGCCGGCTCGATGCGCACGACCACCGGCCCGGCCGGCCAGGTCATGACGGAGATCCGCTACCCCGCCGGGCAGGAGGAAGCCGCGCAGACGCTCAGCCGAATGATCACCGACTCGCGGACCATCGAGGATCCGACGATCAGCCGGGGGCTGGTCGTCGTCCTCGGCGCCTCGTTCACCGGTGTGACCGACACGCTGGACCTGCCGGCCGCGCCCGGCGGCGCGTTGCGCGGGGCGGTGGGAGCCGGCCCGGCCGGTGGCACGACAACGGCCGGCGCGGGGGCGGCACCGAGCGCGCCAGCGCCGACGGCACCGACCGTCGCCCCGGCGAACACATCCTGTACACCGTGAGCAGGCACAGCTCCGCGCGATCGCACTTTTCGTGATCGGCATGCCCGTAGCCGGCATACCACGGCAGCGGCCCGGAACGAGCGCCGGCCGTAGCACCAGGCCACCGGCCGGACCGGCAGCACACCACCGGCCAGACCATCGGGCAGCCGGGCAGCCGGCCGGACCAGCGGTGCTCTAACGTAGGCGTCCCATGAGTACGAGCATCCGATGAGTTCGTCGCCCCTGCCCGCGGGACGCCATCTTGACGGCGTTCTCACCGGTGTCCTGGACGCCGCTGTGGCCGCCGTGCCCGCGCACGCCCTCGGCTCCCCCGCTCGCCCGCCCGGCGCGGCGGCACTGGCCGGCACGCCCCGTGCCGCGGGCACCCCGGGTGCCGCGGGCGCCCCAGCCGGTGCGGGTGGCTCCGGAGGTGCTCCAGCCGACGTGGCCGGTGTCGCCGCGCTGCTGGCCCGTCGGGTGCGCGCGGACGCGGGACGTCCGCTGCTGACCTTCTACGACGACGCCACCGGCGAGCGGACCGAACTGTCCGCCACCACCGTCGACAACTGGGTGGCCAAGACCGCGAACCTGCTCGTCGACACACTCGGCGTCACCGCGGGTGACACCATCCAGATCGCCCTGCCGCCGCACTGGCAGACCGCGGTGGTGCTGCTCGCCGCGTGGTCGGCGGGCGCCCAGGTGAACATCCACCGGCCTGGCGCCGCCATCGGCGCGAACGCCACAGCCGGCGCGGGTGCCACAGCCGGGACGGACAGCCACGACGACCCACCGGCAGCGGTGTTCGTGACCGAGCAGGCCGTGGACGACCCGGCCGTGGTGGGTGACGGAGCTGAGATCATCGCGCTGTCCCTGCGCCCGCTGGGTGGACGGCTCGCTCAGCCGGTGCCGGGCGTGCTCGACTTCGCGGCCGAGGTCCTCAGCCACGGCGACCGCTTCGTCCCACCTGCGCCACCGGCGAACCAGCGGACTCTCACCCGGCTGGCCGGCTACTACGCGCGGGCCTGGGAGCTGACCGCGGCGGACCGGGTGCTGACCACGGCCGGTTACGACACGCCGGACGGCCTGCTCGGCGGCCTGCTGGGCCCGCTGGCCGTCGGCGCGTCGGTGGTCCTCTGCCGCCACCTGGACCCGAGCCTGCTCGCCCGGCGGATCGCCGTCGAGCACGTCACTGCCGTATGCGGCCCGGCCGGCTCCGCGCGGCCCACCTCCGACCCGAGCCGGCCAACCACATCCGAGCCGGCCAGGCCGGACGCCCTCTCGGAACAGAGGGCACCCGCCATCCGCCATCTCACCACCGAACTGCCATAACCACCATCATCAGCCGTCCGGACAACCCGTCGCGCGCCCGCCATCACACGCGTTCACGAAACCGGATCAAGCAGGCCCGCGGGCGGAGCGGTGACGTGGCCACCAGCCTCTTGCAACCCATGTTTTTCCCGTCGCGGCTCCACTCGCGGATCCGGCGGGCCCAGGCCCATGCCGCCGTCACCGCGTAAGGGGTACGGGGCCGGGGCCCGTACGGGCGTGGGCCCTCCCGCGGCAGACGGCGCCGCCGAGGTCAGGTGGTGACCTCGTGTAGTTCGCCGGTGGCCACATCGTAGATAAAGCCCCGGACGGACGTCGTGGCGGCCAGGAAGGGGTTGGAACGCAGCCGCGCGATGGACCGCCGCACGCTCTCCTCAAGATCATCAAACGCGTGGACGGGCCAGTCCGGGCGGGCGCCGGTGCGTTCGAGCAGCTTGTCCCGGAACCCGTCATCGGTAATCGAGATCATCCCGCACTGGGTGTGGTGCAACAGGATGATCTCGGTGGTGCCCAGCTCGTGCTGGCTGACCGCCAACGAGCGGATCATGTCATCGGTGACCACCCCGCCAGCGTTGCGCAGGACGTGCGCGTCGCCTTCGCCCAGCCCCAGCAAGGCGTGCACGTCCAGACGAGCGTCCATGCAGGCCAGAACCGCGACCCCGGTGGTCGGGCGAGCCGGTCGGGCCTGTGGCTGACCGCCGCCGCTGCGCCGGGCGGTCGCGAAGCCGGCGGCGCGCTCCGTCAGGATGTCGGTGACGCTGTGGGAACGTCCCGAGCTTGACAGATCATCGCGAGCGTCGACCGTGGTCATGGTCGTACAACCTCCATCGGCGCGGTGCATGCATCGGCACGGTGGGCGTATCGGACAGCGGGTACAGCGGGTACAGCGAACGGCGGACACGGCAACGTCGCCGTGCGGGTCGCCGGGGCGACACCGAGAGCGCGTGACGCCCCACCGCGCCCCGATGGGCACCGCCGCGGGGCGAACGGCTTCGGGCCGTCACCGCGGCCGGCCTCAACCAGCATGACGCGGCCACACCGATTCCGCCAGTGTTCACCGCGACCGGTGGCTTCACGATGCCGGCCAGGTTCAGGCCGGCCAGGTTCAGGCCGGCCAGATGCGGATACCGGCCAGGTGGCGCTGCCGGCCAGGCCGGGCCGTGTGTCGACCGGGTCGACGCTGTCCGTCAGGTGGGGCTGTCCGTCAGGCGTCAGGCCGGAACAGCATCTCGCAGGCATCACCCGCCGGGACACGGGTCATACTTACCGTGAGGAGATCGGCAACCGGGCGGCCCGCCGCATGACCCCATGGTCATGGCACTGATGGGGCATCGTGCTGACGAGGCATGGCACCGGTGGGCCGTGTACTCGGCCGGGCTACCGGCGACCGTGCTCGGGGCGCGGTCGCGGCCGTGCCCCGGCCGCCGGCAACGGCCGGGAACCCGGGGGGGTCGGATGGGTCCAGGACAGCGGTCTGTACGCTCAGCCGGTGACACAAACCGGTCAAGATCACATGAGGTGAGCGTGGCATCAATGGACGGCGGTTCCAGGCGGTCACGCTGGCAGCTACTTGTTCATGAAATGGCGAAGTTCGGTGTCGTCGGCGGCTTCTGCTACCTGGTTGACGTCCTCGTCTCCAATCTGTGCCATGGCGTTTTCGACATGGGCTGGCTCAGCGCGAAAACCGTCTCCACCATTGTGGCCGCAACCTGCGCCTACATCGGCAACCGGCACTGGTCCTTCACGCATCGCGCACGTACCGGCCTTCGGCGTGAATACACCCTCTTCGTGATCCTCAACGCCGTCGGGCTCGGGATCGCCCTGGCCTGCCTCGGGATCGCCCGCTATGTGCTGGGCCTGGACAGCGTGCTGGCCTTCAATCTGGCCGGGAACGTGGTCGGCACCGGCCTCGGCACCATCTTCCGGTTCTGGGCGTACAAGCGGTGGGTCTTCCTGCACCCGGACGACCCGAAGGCCGTGCTGCACGCCGAGACCGACGCCCGCCGCGGCCAGCGCGTACCCGAGCCGGCAGGCCGTCTGTAATCACGGGAAAGCTGCCGGTAAATACCCGGAAAGGACTGCGCCAGGATGGACGCTCCTGGTTTTCCAGCGGATTCCGTTTCTGTGACGGGCTGGCGTCGCACGACGCTTTCGCCCCTGTCCCGGCCAGGTGCGGCGGGGCCGGCCGGACGGTTCGGCTGACGCACCCCACCCTCGCTTCCCGGGCGGGCCGCCCGGGAAGGCGGCGCGGATGCCCCATCACCGCCTACCGGCGTCCAGGCGCACTCGGGCCGGCAACCAGGAATCCGACACGCGGCGACCCTGCGTAGTATTCAGCCCAGGTTCACAGACGCACCGAGGAGGATTCGCCCCGCCTCGGACGCCGTCGGCGCAGCCACCATGCCCAGGCTGTGCCCGACGGATGCTGGCCGACGCGGGCACCGTCCGCGCGACCGGACATCCGTCGGGCATGGCCCACCCGTGACCCGGACCATGGCCGCCGCACCGGATGACGTGCCGCCGTATCCACGCGGACCGCACCAGAAGATCCGCATACCTGACCCACCGGGGGAGACGTGGCAACCGGACTGGCACTCGCGGTCGACATCGGCACCGGCTTCACCGTGGCCGCGACCGCCGTCGACGGCCGGTCGGAGCTCTTACCGCTTGGTCCGGACGGGCCGATGCCGGCCGTCGTCAGCCTGAGCCACGACGGCCGGCTGCTGACCGGCTCGGCCGCCGCCGACATCGCGGTGACGCATCCCGACCGCGCGCAGCCCTGCCCCCTGCGGGCTCTGGAGAGCACCGAGCAGGTGCGGCTCGGCGACACGGCCATCCCCACGGTCGAGCTGGTCGCCGCCGTCCTGCGCCAGGTCTCGCACGAGACGATGAGCCGTTTCCCGGGGCCGCCGCCGGCACAGGTGGTCCTCACCGCGCCGGTCCGCTGGGGTTCCGTCGAGGTCGAGCGGCTGCGGGCCGCCGCGTTCCGGGCAGGCCTGACCAGCGTCACCCTGCTCCCGGAACCGGTCGCGGCGGCCCGCTGGCAGGCCGATCCGGCCGGCTTCCCGCCGGGGACGACCGTCGCCGTCTACGATCTCGGCGCCACGAGCCTGGCGACGACCGTCCTCACCGCGGCACCTGGCGGGTTTGACATCCGCGGCGAGCCGGGCGGCAGCTCCGGCTTCGGGGGCAACACGATCGACGACATCCTGCTGCGCAGGATCGGCGAGCGGGCCACGAGGACCGACTCCCGGGCCTGGAACGCGCTGTGGGCCGACCAGAGCCCGTCCGGTCAGCGGTCGCGCGACCAGATACGCCAGCAGGTCGTCGCGGCGAAGGAGGCGCTGTCGGCCGCCACCAGCCACACCGTCCGGGCCGGCGGATCCGTGGGGGCTATCGAGCTCACCCGGGCGGACCTGGAGGCCTCGATCGAGGGCGAGCTGCGCGCCACCATGACGGAGCTGATCCGGACGGCCGAGAGCGCGGGTGTGCGGCCGGGTGGGCTCGCCGAGGTGTTCCTCGTCGGCGGGTCGACGCGGATACCGCGGATATCGGCGCTGCTGCTGGAGATGGTCGGTGTCTCACCCCGCCCGCCTCGTGACCCGCAGTACGCGGCCGTGCTGGGCGCGCTGGTCGCCGTCGGCGCGGCCAGCGGCCCCACCTCGTCGGGCCACGGGCCGGGACAGGGGCCGGGACACCCGGCGGGCGGGGCCGGCGGGGCCGTTGGGGCCGGCGGGGCCGTTGGGGCCGGCGGGGCCGGCGGGGCCGGTGGGGGCATCCCGGCGCAGCCTGCTCCCGGCCCCGGCTCGACCCGCATCCTTCCGGAGACCGGGCCGGCTCGGGCGGCGGCCGGTCCCGACGCGGATCCGGGCCGGGGACAGGAGCCGTACCCGTCCGGGCCGCGGGGGCCGTACACGCCCGGAGCACACGACGAGTACGCGCCCACCGCCAGGTACCCGTACGGGCAGCCCGCCTCCGGCGCCCAGGGCCCCTATCCGCCGGCCAGTCCCCAGGGCGGCTTCGCCCCGCCGGGTGGCTATCCCCCGCCCGGCGGCTACCCACCCGGCTCCTATCCGCCGCCAGGCGGGTATCCGTCGGGCGGCTATCCGCCCGGTCCGTACCAGCCGGGCCCGTATCCGGCCGGCGGGCCGCCGGGACGGCCGGCGTCGAGACGGACCGGGCTGATCATCGGAATCGTCGCCGCGGTCCTGGTCGCCGTCGCCGTCCCGGTGATCGCGCTGACCGTGACCGGTTCGCACAGGCCCGGAGGCGGGGCGTCCGCCGGCCCGGCCCTGCCGGTGATCCCCGCCGGGCCGACGGGCGCCACGCCGTCGGCGTCCGCGCGGCCGTCGGCGACCCCGGCCACGGCGACGCCGAGCGGCGGGTCCACCGGCAGCCTCACCGCCGCCCAGAGCAACCTGGAGGCGACGCTGAATCCCAGCGAGATAACCGGCTGCACGGGTAACCCGGACGACGAGGATTCCGACATAGACGCGTCCCTGACCTGCCAGTCGAGTAACGGAACGCCGGTACGCGCCTTCCATTACTACAGCAGCGGCTCACTGCGTAACGACATCGACTACCGGTCGAGACAGATCACCGAGGACGGATCCTGCCGTACCGGCAAGAACAGTATTGAAACCTGGCACGTGACCAGCCGGCCGAATGTGGACGTCGGATCGCTGCTGTGTGCTCACGACGGCGGTAATTACGTGATTTTCTGGAGCTACGACAACGATCTCACCGCTTTTGCCGCCCAGAGCACCGACGCAACGGCGCTCTTCGAGTGGTGGAAGGGGTTCGACCCGTTGGCCTGAGCAGCCCGCGCAACCGACCGGAGCGACCGGAGAAACAGCGGGAAAAACCACTGACAGGAACGACCACTGACAGAATGACCGCTAGCGGGGGTAACCGCTGTCGTCGACGGGGCCGCGCAGCCGCGCCGCGTTCTCCTCGGCCAGCCGGTAGAGCGTGGCGTACACCTCCTCGGCCTGGGGCAGGTGCACCAGCGCGAGCCGGCCGCGTTGTCCCCCGCTCTCGACCGAGAGCGTGCCGGATCCCACCAGCCCCTCCCAGAAGGAACGGCTGAACGAGACGTCGTTGAGCCGGAGCAACGGGATGTCCCGGCCGTAGTGGGAGAGGATCCCCTCGCGGACGACGACCCGTTCCGTCGTCACCACGTAGTGTGTGGTGACCCATCGCAGCCATGGCCGCAGGCTGGCGAAGAAGAGCAGCACGGCCCCGGCCGCGACGATCAGCCACTGGGCGGCCTGCTGGAACGAGCCCGCCGGGACGGCCAGCACGCCGAAGAGGGTCAGGCCGAGAAGCACGACGAAGGCCGCTGCCGGCCCGGCCAGCCTGATCCAGTGCGGATGCAGGTGCAACACGACCTGTTCGTCGCTGGTCAGAATGTTGTCCGGGAAGCCCACCCCGCGATGGTCTCACCGCCACCGGACGACCGGAGCCACGGGGGCGAACAAACATACCGCACACGGCCATGGCAGGCGCCCCTCGACGGGCGGCTGCCCGAAGCTCGCGGGCAGGCCTCGTACGCGTCCACAACCTACCGCTTAGGAGGCGGTAGCTCCGCCCGGGGGCGCGTGAGCCGACCGGGTGATGTGGCGCCGGAGGATGCCGGCGCCGGAGAACGTCGGCGTTGGCTCTGCACGAGGGCGTGCGGGCCGGGACGTCAGCGGAGGTGGACGACGTCCCCGGCGGCGAACGCCCGCCCGTCGACGACCAGCCGGCCGTGATCGTCCACATCGGTCGC
Organism: Protofrankia sp. CiP1_Cm_nod2; assembly: GCF_920664355.1. Lineage (NCBI taxonomy): Bacteria > Bacillati > Actinomycetota > Actinomycetes > Frankiales > Frankiaceae > Protofrankia > Protofrankia sp. CiP1_Cm_nod2. The sequence goes on along the minus strand of NZ_CAKKTL010000033.1, from coordinate 4,668 downwards.
GGTACCCGTGAGCACCGACCCGTCGGGCAGTTCGACCCGTACCCGCTGACCGAGCGTGTCGCACACCGACCGGTAGGCGCCCGCGGTGGCGGTGGGCTCGACGAGCCAGCGCCGGTACACCCTGACCAGCCCCCGCAGCAGCTCGATGAGCAGTTCCCCCCGGCCGACGAGTGGCCGCGACTCCTGCCGCTGGCGCAACGCGACGCTGGTGGCCCCCGGCGGCAGCTCGTCGACGTCGTTGTCGACGTTGAGGCCGATGCCGACGACCACCGCGACCGTCCCGGAGCGCTCCCGGTCGGGGATGGCCTCGGCGAGGATGCCCGCCAGTTTCTCGCCGGCCACGAGCACGTCGTTCGGCCATTTGAGGCCCGCCGGTATCCCCGCGAACTCACGCAGCGTCGAGGCCAGTGACAGGCCGGTGACCAGCGGCAGCCAGCCCAGCGCGCCCGCCGGCACGGCCGGCCGCAGCAGCACGGAGAAGGTCAGGCCCGCGCCCGAAGGCGACGTCCACGACCGGTCGAGGCGCCCGCGACCGGCCCACTGGTGCTCGGCGACGAGCACCTGGCCCTCGCCGGCACCGGTCTTCGCGGCGGCGACGAGGTCCGCGTTGGTCGAGCCGGTCTCCTGGACGACCCGGACGCTCAGGCCGTCCCCGGCGAGCGTGGCCGCGAGCAGACCGGCGTCCAGCGGAAACCGCCGGTGCCGCGTCATCGATGTCCACATGTCAGCCAGAATCCCACCGCATCCTCACCGCCGACGGCTGAAAGTCATATCGCACCGCGGCCACGCGCCCGGATCAAGAGGTAGTTGTCGCAGAATCGAGCGCGGGAGGCCACGACGGCCGTACGCTGCCCGGCATGGCGCTTCCCGTTCCCGCTCAGAGCCCCTCGCACGATCCGGTACCCGATCCTCTCACAACTGCCGGCAAAATCGCCGAGTTGAAGCGCGTGATCGACGAAGCGGTACATGCCGGTTCTCAACGGGCAGTCGACGCACAGCATGCCAAAGGCAAGTTGACGGCCCGTGAACGGATCGATGCCTTCCTCGACCCAGGCTCCTTCGTCGAGACGGACGCCCTCGCCCGGCACCGCGCGCACGACTTCGGCCTCGACCGCAACCGCCCGTATGGTGACGGTGTGGTGACCGGCTACGGCACGGTCGACGGCCGCCAGGTGTGTGTGTTCAGCCAGGACTTCACCGTCTTCGGCGGCAGCCTCGGCGAGGTCCTCGGCGAGAAGATCGTGAAAATCATGGATCTGGCGCTGAAGACCGGCTGTCCGGTGGTGGGTATCAACGACTCCGGCGGCGCGCGCATCCAGGAGGGTGTCGTCGCGCTCGGGCTGTACGGCGAGATCTTCTACCGCAACGTGCTGGCGTCGGGCGTCGTCCCCCAGCTCTCACTGATCATGGGCCCGTGCGCCGGCGGTGCCGTGTACTCTCCGGCCATCACCGACTTCACGCTGATGGTCGACCAGACCAGCCACATGTTCATCACCGGCCCGGACGTCATCAAGACCGTCACCGGCGAGGACGTCGGCATGGAGGAGCTCGGTGGCGCCCACACCCACAACTCCCGCAGCGGGGTCGCGCACTTCCAGGCCGCGGACGAGGCCGACTGCCTGGAGACCGCCAAGGCGCTGCTGGGGTTTCTGCCGTCGAACAACCTGACGGACCCGCCCATCTTCGCCGAGGTGGCCGACGTGGAGGCGGAGGTCACGCCGGAGCTGGACACGTTCATCCCGGACTCGTCCAACACGCCGTACGACATGCACACGGTGATCGGCTACCTGCTCGACGACGATGACTTCCTGGAGGTCCACGCCCAGTTCGCGCAGAACCTGATCTGCGGGTTCGGCCGGCTGGACGGGCGTTCCGTCGGCATCGTCGCCAGCCAGCCGATGCATTTCGCCGGCACCCTCGATATCGACGCCAGCGAGAAGGCGGCCCGCTTCGTCCGGACCTGTGACGCATTCAACATCCCGATTCTCACGCTGGTCGACGTACCGGGCTTCCTGCCCGGAACCTCGCAGGAATGGAACGGCATCATCCGCCGGGGCGCAAAGCTTATATACGCTTATGCCGAGGCGACAGTGCCAAAAGTGACTATCATCACACGTAAGGCATATGGCGGCGCCTACGACGTCATGGGCTCGAAACACCTGCGGGCCGACGTCAACCTGGCCTGGCCGACCGCGGAAATCGCGGTGATGGGCGCCCAGGGCGCCGTGAACATCATCTATCGGCGTGAGCTCGCCGCCACCGAGAATCCCGACGCCCGTCGCGCGGAGCTGATTGCCGACTACACCTCGCATTTCGCCACTCCGTACATAGCGGCCGAACGCGGGTATATCGACGCGGTCATTCTCCCGTCGGAGACCCGACGTGAGGTGATCCGGGCACTGCGGCTGTTGCGGACCAAGCGGGAGTCGCTTCCTCCCAAGAAGCACGGGAACATCCCGCTGTAACCCTGCCGCCGCCCTCCCGCGGGACGCCCCGGCCTGTTCACCGCACCCCGCTGTCCCGCCGTCCCGCCGTCCCACTGGTGGCGGGGCTGGCGGACGGGCCGTCAGGCACGAAAGGATGATCAGATGAGCAGTGGTGGCGACGTCCGCGCCCCCCGCCCGCACCTACAGGTGGTGCCGACGAACGCGTCCGCCGAGGAGATAGCCGCCCTGGTCGCGGTGCTCTGCCTGCGGGCGGGGGCGGCTCCCGCCCCCGCCCCGCCCCCCTCGGCCTGGTCGGACCGGTCCGCGACACTGCGGCAGACCGTGCGTCCCGGGCCGGACGGGTGGCGTTGGACGGGATTCACTCCGGGCACCCGGACCCGAGCCGACTGGTAATCATTTGATCACAGTTGGATATCAACGACCGTTTCGCGGGGCCGGGCATCTGCGCCGGCCCCGCGAAACAGCGGGAATGACAGCTTTGTGGACGCCGGGGATACACATTCCCCGGCGCCTTTCATGATCGATTCCTTACACCACCAACGCGATCTCGGCAAGCAGTGGCCCGGCCAACAAACCCAGCCGATCAATGTCGGCCATCGAGTCCACCACGGCGGTCACGGCCCCGGCGGTACAGGACCCGCCCAAGGATTCCTTTAGTATTGCCAGAACAACAGCCTGCGCCGCCGAACTCGCCTAGACTCAGCCACGCTGAACGAGGACGGGAGAAACGTGCGTAAGATCCTCATTGCCAACCGGGGAGAGATCGCTGTCCGGGTCGCCCGGGCAGCCCGCGACGCCGGATATGCCAGCGTCGCCGTATATGCGGAGCCCGACATCGACGCTCTGCACGTACGCATCGCGGACGAGGCGTACGCCCTCGGCGGCAGCACACCGGGCGACTCGTACCTGCGGATCGACAAGATTCTCGACGCGGCCCGCGCCAGCGGCGCCGACGCCGTCCACCCCGGATACGGCTTCCTGTCGGAGAACGCCGACTTCGCCGAGGCCGTCATCGAGGCCGGGCTGACCTGGATCGGGCCCCCTCCCGAGGCCATCCGGCGCCTGGGCGACAAGACCGCGGCCCGCCACATCGCCCTTGCCGTGGGCGCCCCGCTGGCGCCCGGCACCCCCGACCCGGTCGCCGGCGCGGACGAGGTGGTGGCCTTCGCCGAACAGCACGGACTGCCGGTCGCGATCAAGGCGGCGTTCGGCGGCGGCGGCCGCGGGCTCAAGGTCGCCTGGAGCGCCGAGGAGCTGCCCGAGCTGTTCGAGAGCGCGGTGCGGGAGGCCACCGCCGCCTTCGGCCGCGGCGAGTGCTTCGTGGAGCGCTACCTCGACCAGCCCCGCCACGTCGAGACCCAGATCCTCGCGGACGCCCACGGCACGGTCGTCGTCGTCGGCACCCGGGACTGCTCCCTGCAGCGGCGCTACCAGAAGCTCGTCGAGGAGGCGCCGGCACCGTTCCTCACCGAGGAGCAGCGCAGCTCGCTCTACGAGGCGTCCCGGGCGGTCGTCCGGGAGGCCGGCTATGTGGGAGCGGGCACGGTCGAGTTCCTCATCGGCCGGGACGGGACGATCAGCTTCCTCGAGGTCAACACCCGGCTGCAGGTCGAGCACCCCGTCACCGAGGAGACCAGCGGCATCGACCTCGTCCGGGCCCAGTTCCGGATCGCCGAGGGCGAGACGCTCGACCCGGTCGACCCCACCCCCCGGGGGCACTCGATCGAGTTCCGCATCAACGGTGAGGACCCCGGCCGCAGCTTCCTGCCGGCGCCGGGAACGGTCACCCGGTTCGTCGCGCCCACCGGGCCGGGCGTGCGCGTCGACACCGGCGTCGAGTCCGGCGCCGTCATCGGCGGGGCCTTCGACTCGCTGCTCGCCAAGCTGATCGTCACCGGCGCGACCCGCACCGAGGCCCTGGAGCGCGCCCGCCGTGCCCTGGACGAGACGGTCCTGGAGGGCCTGGCCACGGTCCTGCCGTTCCACCGGGCCGTCGTGCGGGATCCGGCGTTCGCCCCGGCCGACGCCACCGAGCCGTTCCGGGTGCACAACCGCTGGATCGAGACCGAGTTCGACAACACCATCCCCGCCTTCACCGGCGGGGTGGACGCCGACACCGAGCCGGCGGCCCGCGAGTCGGTCGTCGTCGAGGTCGGCGGCCGGCGGCTGGAGGTCGTCCTGCCCGCGGGCTTCGGCGCGGCCGCGGCGGGCGGCGTGGCGG
>NZ_CAKKTL010000032.1:24871-32482 GCF_920664355.1 Protofrankia sp. CiP1_Cm_nod2 | reverse complement strand
GGTCCGGCGCAGCCAGGTCACGGGCGCTCCGTGGGCGCCCTGACGCAGCGGCTCCAGGACGTCGTCCCAGGCGGTGCCGAGCAGGCGGTGCAGGCCCCTGGCCAGGGTCTCGCGGCCCTCGCCCCGGTCGATGAGCGCGCGCAGGGCCGCCTCACCGACGACCACGTCCCCGTTCGCGGCGATCGACGCGCGGTGCAGGCCGAGTTCGGGGGTGTGGGAGTAGCGCTCCGAGTCGCACCCCGGTGAGGGCCCCTCGACCACGTCGAAGGAGACCGGGCCGAGACGGCGCAGCTGCCCCGCCAGCCGGCCGGCCGTCCCGCAGGGGGCGCGCCACTGGAGGGCCGCGTGGAACGACCCCGGGGAGCTGGGCTGCTCGGTCCAGGTCAGGGACACCGGTGAGGAGAGCACGGCGGACACGGCAAACTCCAGGTGCGGACACAGTGGCGGCGGGCAGGCCAGCACGGCGAGCATGCCGGGGATGCCGACGGACACCGAACCCGAAACAAGATCACGTGTTGATGGCATTGCGACCACGCAGGACCTCCGTCAACGAGTTACGCCTTCCCCTGCGATCTCGTCTCACGATCGGCCGCGCCGTGCGGTAACGATGGTGCCATGAGCCGCCGGTGGCTGCCATACCTACCCCCGTCTGACAGATCCGATTCATCATTTGATACCTGGATGATTCGTGACAGGCGGCTCCCTCATCCTCCGCACGGCAGGGCCCGGCGAGACAACCAGGCCGAGGCGTCCGAACGGCGTCCGGATGATGTCCGTGGGGTGTCCGGCCGGGCCCGCGCCGGGCCCATGCCGGGCCCATGCCGGGCGGGCCGGCAGACGGGGTCCCGGCGTGGAGGACCGAGCGCGCGGCCACCTCGTGAACCTCGTCCACGGCGGAGGCCGCGATCAACGGTTTGTGATCGACGACGCGGGCGACGAGTTGCGCACGGCGCGGCCCGAAGGTGTACTCAAGCCGGCCCGGCCCGGCCCGGCCGCGGCCGCCGCCCTGCCGGCCGAACCGGAATCCCCCGGCCCGGAATCCACCGGCCGGGAAGTCATCCGAGCCGTCGGTGCCCATCCCCACCAGCACCGGTCGTCGGCGGTTCCCCAACCCCGTAGGCTCCGTGCGTATGTTGCAAGTCTGGCCGGGCAGCCCCTATCCGCTCGGTGCCACCTACGACGGCACCGGCACCAATTTCGCGATCTTCTCCGAGGTCGCCGAGAAGGTCGAGCTGTGCCTGTTCGACGAGGGCAACACCGAGACCAGGGTCGAGCTGAAGGAAGCCGACGCCTTCGTCTACCACGGTTTCCTGCCGAGCATCGGCCCCGGCCAGCGATACGGGTATCGGATCCACGGCCCCCACGAACCTGCCAAGGGGCTGCGGTGCAATCCGTCCAAGCTTCTTCTGGACCCCTACGCGAAGGCGGTCGACGGCGAGATCGACTGGGACCAGTCGGTCTTCGGCTACAACTTCGGCGACCCCGACAGCATGAACACCGAGGATTCCGCGCCCCGGGTGATGAAGTCGGTGGTCATCAGCCCGTTCTTCGACTGGAACGGCGACCGCCCGCCGCGCACCCCGTACCACGAGACGGTCATCTACGAGGCGCACGTGCGCGGCCTGACGACCGCCCATCCCGGGCTTCCGCCGGAGTACCGCGGCACCTATGCCGGCGTGGCACATCCGGTGATGATCGACTATTACCACAAACTCGGTGTGACCGCCGTGGAGCTCATGCCCGTCCACCAGTTCGTGCAGGACGAGCACCTGGTCCGCCGGGGGCTGCGCAACTACTGGGGGTACAACTCGCTGGCCTTCCTGGCCCCGCACAACGCGTACGCGGCCACCACCCGCGCGGGCCAGCAGGTCCAGGAGTTCAAGCTGATGGTGAAGGACCTCCACGACGCCGGCATCGAGGTGATCCTCGACGTCGTGTACAACCACACGGCCGAGGGCAACCACATGGGCCCGACGCTGTGTTTCCGCGGCATCGACAACGCCGCCTACTACCGCCTGATGGACGACGACCCGCGCTACTACATGGACTACACCGGCACCGGCAACAGCATGCGGGTGCGCAACCCGCACGTCCTGCAGCTCATCATGGACTCGCTGCGCTACTGGGTGACCGAGATGCACGTCGACGGGTTCCGGTTCGACCTGGCCGCGACCCTGGCCCGGGAGTTCTACGAGGTCGACCGGCTGTCGTCCTTCTTCGACCTCGTCCAGCAGGATCCGGTGGTCTCGCAGGTCAAGCTGATCGCCGAGCCGTGGGACCTCGGCGCCGGCGGCTACCAGGTCGGCAACTTCCCCCCGCTGTGGACGGAGTGGAACGGCAAGTACCGTGACACCGTGCGGGACTTCTGGCGCGGCCAGGACAAGGGCATCGCCGAGTTCGCCTCCCGGCTGACCGGCTCGAGCGACCTCTACGAGTCCGATGGGCGCCGGCCGTCGGCGTCCATCAACTTTGTCACCGCCCACGACGGGTTCACCCTCAACGACCTGGTCTCCTATAACAACAAACACAACGAGAACAACGGCGAGGACAACCGGGACGGAACCGACGACAACCGGTCGTGGAACTGCGGCACGGAAGGGCCGGCCGACGACCCCGCGGTGCTCGCGCTGCGCGGCAGCCAGGTCCGCAACTTCCTCACCACGCTCTTCCTCTCCCAGGGCGTCCCCATGCTGCTGGCCGGCGACGAGATGGGACGCACCCAGCAGGGCAACAACAACGGCTACTGCCAGGACAACGAGATCTCCTGGCTGGACTGGTCCCTGGCGGAGCGCAACGCGGACCTGGTGGAGTTCACCGCGACCGTCTGCGCCCTGCGCCGGGAGCATCCGGTGTTCCGCCGGCGCCGGTTCTTCCGGGGCGACCCCATCCACCGCCTGGACGCCAGGACGGGCCTTCCCGCCGCCGGCTACGACGGCGGCGAGGCCCTCAAGGACATCGTCTGGCTGCGGCCGGACGGCACCGAGATGTCGGACGCCGACTGGGGGTTCGCCCCGGCCCGCTCCTTCGGGGTGTTCCTCAACGGGCAGGGCATCCCCGACCCCGACCAGCGCGGTGAGAAGGTCGTCGACCAGTCCTTCCTGCTGTTCTTCAACGCCCACTTCGAGCCGCTGGGCTTCCGCATCCCGCCGGAGAGCTTCGGTACCAGCTGGGAGGTCGTCGTCGACACCCGCCCGCCCGCCCCGGCCGAGCCCGTGGCCGCCGACACCACGCCGCCTGGAACCGGCCATGTCTCCGGGGCCCGCGATGCCTCCGGGGCCCGCGATGCCTCCGCGGCCCGGGACGCATCCGCGGCCCGCGACGCATCCGCGGCCCGCGACGCATCCGTGGTGGGCGCGGCGGCCGGAGCCGGCGATGCGGGCGGGGGCGGCGGGCACGCGCGGCCCAGGCCGCCCCTGACCGGCCAGGTCGTGAAGGCCAACAACCCGATCGAAGCCGAAGCCCGTTCGACGCTCGTGCTGCGCTGTGCCGACTGATCCGCGGGGCGGCTCCGGCGCTGCCCCCGCCGGTGGCCCGGCTGGGCCCGGCGGTGCCGGTGGGCCCGGTGCCGGTGGGCCCGGTGCCGGTGGCGAGGCCGTCCGGGCCGTCCCCACCGCGACCTACCGGCTGCAGCTGAGCATGGAGTTCTCCTTCACCGACGCGGCCGTCATAGTGCCCTACCTGGCCACGCTCGGCGTCACCCACCTGTACTGCTCGCCCGTCCTGGAGGCGGTCGACGGCTCGGCCCACGGCTACGACGTGGTCGACCACGGCCAGATCAGCCCCGAGCTCGGTGGGCAGGCCGGGTTCCGGCGGCTGGTGACCGCGTGCCGCAGGGCCGGGCTCGGCCTGGTGGTGGACCTGGTGCCCAACCACATGGCGGTGGCCGCGCCCGAGCCGGCCAACACGGCCTGGTGGTCGGTGCTGCGCGAGGGCGCCGAGTCGCCGTACGCGTCCTGGTTCGACATCGACTGGGACTCCCCGGAGAACCCCGGGAAGATCGTGGTCCCGGTTCTCGGGGACGCGCTGGGCACCTGCCTCGCCCGCGGCGAGATCCGGCTGGCGACCGACGAGGACGGCGCCTGGGTGATCGTCTACCACGACCACGTGCTGCCCGTCGCCGAGGGGACCGCCGACCCCGACGACGTGGCCGCCACCCTCGAACGCCAGCACTACCGGCTGTGCTTCTGGCGGGTCGCCGGCACCGAGCTGAACTACCGGCGCTTCTTCGACATCACCACCCTCGCCGGCCTGCGCCAGGAGGATCCGGACGTCTTCGCCGCCACCCACCGCCTGATCCTCGACCAGGTCCGGGCCGGCGCGATCGACGGCCTGCGGATCGACCATCCCGACGGCCTCGCCGACCCCGAGGAGTACCTGCGCCGGCTGTCCGAGGCCACCGGGGGCGCGTGGACGGTCGTCGAGAAGATCCTGGAGCCCGGCGAGGCGCTGCCCGACACCTGGGTGTGCGCCGGCACCACCGGCTACGACGCGCTGAACCGGCTCACCCGGCTGTTCATCGACCCGGTCTCGGCCAGGGCGTTCAGCACCCTCTACGCCGAGATCACCGATGTGCGGGCCGACTTCGCCACGATCAGCCGCCGGGCCAAGCTCGACGTGCTCGCCGGCGCCCTGCGCCCCGAACTGGACAGGCTGGCCACCCTCGCCCTGGCCGAGGCCCGGCGGCGGCGCGCGGACCTCACCCGCGTCGGCCTGCACGAGGCGCTGGCCGAGGTACTGGCCGCCTTCCCGGTCTACCGCGCCTACGTCCGGCCGGGCTCGGCGGCGACCCTGGAGGCGCGCGGGCATGTCGTGCGGGCCTGCGCGCGCGCCCGGGAGTCGCTGCCCCTGCGCGCGGGCGAGATCGGCCTCGTCGAGGAGCTGGCCCTGTCCGGCCCGCCGGAGTTCGTCGTCCGCTTCCAGCAGACCGCCGGGCCGGTCATGGCCAAGGGCGTCGAGGACACCGCCTTCTACCGGTACAGCAGGATGATCGCGCTGAACGAGGTCGGCGGCTCCCCCGGCGACTTCCCCGGCTTCCCCGCCGGGCATCCGCACAGCGCGGTGCACGAGTTCCACGAGGCCAACAGCGCCACCCAGCGGGCCTGGCCGCTGACGATGACCACCCTGTCCACGCACGACACCAAACGCTCCGAGGACGTCCGCGCCCGGCTCGCCGTGCTGACCGAGGACCCCGACGGCTGGGGCGGGATCGCCCGCCGCCTGCTCGCCCTCGGCGAACGGCACACCGACATCGAACACGGCTGGCCGGACCGTCCGACGAACTACCTGCTCGCCCAGACCCTCGTCGGGGCCTGGCCGCTGCCGGCCGACCGGGTCCGGCAGTACATGCTCAAGGCTGTCCGCGAGGCAAAGACCCATACGTCCTGGACCGCCCCGCACCCCGGGTACGAGTCGGCGCTGACGAACTACATCGACGCCGTCCTCGACGACCGGGACTACCTCGCGACGCTGGAGACCTACGTCGCGTCCCTGGTGGAGCTCGGGCGCCAGAACTCCCTGGCCCAGAAGCTGCTCCAGCTCATCTCCCCCGGCGTGCCCGACGTCTACCAGGGCCAGGAGCTGTGGGACGCCTCCCTGGTCGACCCGGACAACCGGCGCCCGGTCGCCTTCGGTGAGCGGGCGAAGCTGCTGACCGAGCTCGGCCCCGAATCCGGTGGCCGCAAGCCCCCGCCGCTCGACGACACCGGGGCGGCGAAACTGCTCGTCGTCGCCCGCGCGTTACGGCTGCGCCGGGAACACCCGCAGTGGTTCGGCGCCCAGGCCACCTACCGTCCGCTGTGGGCGTCCGGCTCGGCGGCCGACCACGTGGTCGCCTTCAGCCGCTCGGGCTCGGTGGTAGCCGTGGCGCCACGCCTGGTGCTGGGGCTGCGCCGCGGCGGCGGCTGGCGCGACACCACCCTCTCGCTGCCCGAGGGCCGCTGGACGGACCTGTTCACCGGCCGCCGCCACGACGGCGGCGTCGCCTACGTCCTGCGCCTCCTGCGCGACTTCCCCGTCAGCCTCCTCGTCCGCACCCAGTGAAACCCAGGACGGGCCCGCCGCCATTCTCGTCTTCCAGGTGGGTGGGAGCTGTCCGGGCCAGGACATGCGGTTGATGCGTACCGTGGCCAGCCGGCGACGGTACGGTGGCACCACGGCTACCGGGACATCGCGGCTTCCAGCATCCCTGGGCTTTCCGCGAGAACGGCGGCTGCCAAGGGGCGCTGGGCTGCCGAGGTGCGCTGGGCTGCCGAGGTGCGCTGGCCGAGGCCCTCGCCGGCGGTGGGGTTCAAACGAGACTCTGATTTTCGTCGTCGACCTGCTCGACGTCGGCTGAGGCCGCCCCGGCGGGGCACTGTGCATCGTGGTCTCATGCCTCGCGGCCGGCCGCGGACACGCGTGCCGCGCACTCGAGGATGACGTCGGCGGTGAGCGCGGCATCGTCGAGGCCGGTCTTCCACGACGACACGCTTAACGGTCTTGTCTCAGCCACGCGATGGGTACCCCTGTTGACCATGACGATCATGTCGGTGAGATCGGAGGCTCGCCGGCATCCTGCCCGGGGGCCAGCAGGCCGGCGGGGAGACCGGCCGGTTCGTCCGCCGGGTCTCGGCGACATGAGGCACGGGCCCGGCACAGCAGCGGGGCCCGCCGCGCCCATCCGGTCAGGGCCCGAAAAGAATTCTCTCGTCGCCGCCGCAGAACTCCTTCGTGAGCGCGATCAGCTCGTTGGCCGCGTCCCAGACGTAGCTGGCGTCGGTGGCCCGGTTCCCCTGGACGATGTAGAAACACTCGGTGGTGTCGAGCACCACCTTGGTCTTCTCGACCTGCCGCGTCTCCATCCGACAGATGATCTCGCCGGCGCCGTCGATGTAGCCGTACTCGCCGGCGGGGACCGGCTTGGGCTCCGTCGCGCCCAGCGGCACGAACCGTTCCGCACCGGTTGTGGACGTGAGACGGATGTCCCCGTCCACGGCTGCCAGGTCGTGCGCGCCGAGCGCCAGGCGGGTCCGCAGCGAGACCAGGTTGTAGATGTCGACGAGAAGATTGATCCTGGGCAGCGTCCCGGTCCTGCGGATCAGGCGCAGCAGGTTCTCCGGCGACGCGACGTTCTCCCGGTTCGACCGCCCGACCGCGGTGTGCAGGTCACGGAATCCGGCAAGGACCGGATCACTCTTGAAATCCTCGTTGGACGGAAAGCTCGGAAGACCGGCGAGAGTGCCGGCCAGCAGCGAGTCGAACTGCTCGTCATCCTTCCTGTTGCGCAGGTTCCCCATGACGAAGTAGACGCCCGTCAGCCCCAGGCCCAGAACTTCCTCAGCCGCCTTGAATGTAATTTCCTCGCATCTTTCTCCGATATGGGGACTGACCAGACCGGCCTCCGCAGCACCCATGCCGGAGCTCCTTTTCACGCGATATCACCAATGGCCGGAATCCTCGGCCGCCTCAGCAGAATAGCATGTTCAGTCACCCCCGAAGGGGGGTCCGGACAGCTGGGCATACGTACCTCGTCAACCTGCGAGGACGCGATTTCGAGAACCCGGCGGACCGGTCGTACAAACGCAGGCCACCGGCGCCGTCGCGCCGAACCACGCCGTGCGTGCGGCCGCCGTC
>NZ_CAKKTL010000032.1:0-24501 GCF_920664355.1 Protofrankia sp. CiP1_Cm_nod2 | reverse complement strand
ACCGTGGTATTCAGACAGTATCAGATGGTATGCAAGTGTTATGCGGACGATATCAGGCGGCGGCCTTCGCCTGTAGTTCCTGTAGATCGCAGTAGTCGCGGTAGCTGGTGATCTTTCCGTCGTCGTCGAGTGTCAGGACACCGGCGACGGGGATCGAGACGACGAGGTTGCCGTCGGCGTCCTTGACGTCGTCGACCCGCTCGGTCCAGACGACGTCGCCGGTCTGCCCGATCCGCTTTATGTGAACCTGTATGGTCGCCAGGTTGTACCCGGCCCGGAACTGCTCGAGTAAGGCGATGGCCTCCGCCGGGCCGTGAGTCTCGGGGACGGTGGGGGCGGCGAGCCAGGGCGTGTCGGCGGTGAAGGTGTCGGTGAACGAGGCGAGAAGCTCCTCGTAGCTGACGCTCCAGCGCTTGAAGAAGTTCTCGACGGCGGTGATGTGGCTCATTCTTGACTGACTCCTGGTTCTCGAAGAGGGTGGCCGGTCTCCGAGGGAGAGCATTTCACGGTCGAGACCCGGATGCCCACATGGGACATGCGCTCATGACGGTGAGCGGTGGACGCGGTAGGCGCCGTCGCCGCGGTCAGATCGCCGCGACCGGATCCAGCGGCCCACCAGGAGACGGCAGGCGGTAGACGGACACGTGGGACCGGGATTCGGCGGTGAACTCGGCCCCGCGCCAGTCGGTGTGTCCGGACTCCAGCTCGAACCCGGCCAGCTCGGCCATGAGGTCAAGCTCGGCCGGCCATATATAACGGTGCCGGCTACGGACCAGCCGAGCCCGCCCGCTCCCGTCGAGTCCGGCTCACCGGGCCACGGGCCAAACGGGGCCTCTGTCTGCCACGGCCTGGTCACCGAGCCTATAGGCGATCCCGGGCGACGACGCCCCACGGCCGGGGCACCACGTACAAGCTGTTCCAGACCAGGTTCCTCCCGGTCGAGCGGATCCAGGCGGTGGCCGGATCCGCGGCGCTGGCCGACCCCTGGCTCCTCCCGGTCGAGCGGATCCGGCGCCTCACCGAACGCACCACCATCACCACCACGACCAGCCCCGCCGGCCGCACCATCACCCTGCTGCACGCCTGACACGGCCCCTGGCCGCCGATCCTGTCGGCCGGCCGGCGGACCTTCCATGTGGCATGATCAGCCATTATTGTTTTGATGTCCAACTATCGGCCATCCAAGCAGATATGCCCGAGCCTGGACGTCTGCGCTGGGTGCCCGAGCCTGGATGTCACGGGCCCGGAGTGGACGGGAGGGCCGAAGGCGACGTCGCTGCCGAAGGGGGAACGCCGTGCCGTCAGATTCCCTGCGCATACCTGGCTGGCTGCACTTCCTGGCGGTGGGTTTCCCCAGCCCCAACGTGATCGCGACCAGTGACGGATCCCGCGTGATCTTCGACTCCGGGTTCGGCAGCGACACCTCGCGCATCGAGGACACGCTGGCCACGGCCGGCGGCCCCATCCTCGACCCGCCCGCCACCTTCGCGGCGGCGCACGCACGGTACGAGCGCATGCGCGCGGACCCGCAGCGCGCCGGCTGGCACGCCTGCAAGCGCATCTTCGCGTTCGCCCTGATGATCCGTGACGGCATCCCGCTGGACGACGTCGACATCTATCTGACCCGGCAGCCGTGGCTCGTCGACCATGCGAGCAAGGTGTTCGACACGGATGCCGAGACGCTGGCGGCCGACCTGCTCGCGGAGATGCGGCGTACCGGCGCGGTCGAGGAACGCGGCGGGCGGCTGCGCGCCCGCACGCCACACCGCCCTCCCGCGCCGGGCTGGCTGCCGGGTTCTCCCCGGCGGGACTGGCTACACGAGTTCACCCCGCCTGGGGTGAGGCCGGCAGGGTGATGGTCAGCGGCTCGAACGGCTCGCCCATGGAGTACACGTTGTTGAACAGCCCGGCGCCCTCGGCCAGCAGCCGCACGTCCTCGGCCTCCCAGGTCCGCAGGCCGGACGGTGCCGCGCCGGGCCGCGGGACGAACCGCACCAGGGGAATCCTCGGCTTCGTCCCGGGCTCGGACGGGTCGACGACGTTCAGCTCGGCCTGCGTGCCGCGCAGCACCACGTGCGGGTCGGCGATCCGCACGTACAGCAGCCCGAAATGGCCCTGGAAACGGACGTCGCCACGGAACGCCCAGAAACCGTCGACGCCCTCGGGCGCCGTGGCCGACGGATCCGGCTCGAAGACGAACTCGTCGTTCTCGACGGACCGCGCGCCGTCGCTGGCGCTGCCCTGGCCGTCGGGCATCCGGGCGATGTAGGTGAGGAAGGTCGCCTTGATCCCCCACCGCAGGCCGAGCAGGGGCTCCGCCGCGCTCACCGGGCCACCCCGTGGAGCCCGACGCCATGCCGCCCCGACGACGACCTCTCCGTCACGTCCGTCACACGGCCGCCGGCCAGCAGGCCGAGGTACCGCTCGCCGAGGCGGGCGCCGGCGCGGTAGCCGTACCGGGACGGCGGCTCAAGGCTGTCCCTCCCGTCCTCAGGCACAGCGGTCCGACGCGCCGGCGTCGCCGGACGCTCAGCGAGATCACCTAATTCCATGCCCCGGGCTCCCTTCGGCAGTGAGGCTCCAGACGGTACGAAACTGATCAGCAACATCCGACGTCGATCACGGAAAGCAATGTTCCGGACGCGGGGCAGTACCGGCGGTCACCATCGCCTCGACCGCCTCCGCATCCATGCTCCCGGCCAGCACCTCGCGGCTGTCCGCCCGAGGCCCAGACAGGATCGTGGCACCTGTCCGTAGCATCTGCTCACAGTGAGCGTAGCGACCGGGTGGCCACGCGGTACGGCCGCCGGGCCGGATGGCACCGCCGGGGCGGCGGCGCCCGTCAGAACTCCAGTCGGTAGAAGACCGCCATCCTCCTCAGCGCGGGGACCAGCCTCGCCACCCCGGCCAGCAGACGGTATCCATCTGAAAGCTTATCGTAACCATCGATATCGAAAGCGCCGCTGGCTGTCACGCACCGCAGCCGAGGATCGATCGCCTCGAGCTCCGCGCAGCTGTCCATGCCCCACGAGACGGTTGCCCCCGCGGCCCGGATCGCTCTGTTGAACCGCTGCATCCGGATGCCACGCCTGCTGAACCCGTCGAAGACGAACTGGCCGCCGGGGAAATGGCCCACGATCCGTCGGACAAGCGCCTCGCCCTCGTCCTGCCTGAGATACATCGTCAGGCCCTCGGCGACCACCAGCACCGGCAGATCACCAGGCACCCGTGCCAGCCAGGACGGGTCGGTGACGGACGAGCCGACCGTCTCGTACCCCCCACGCGGCGGATACATCTGCCGGCGCAGGTCGATCACGTCGGGATAGTCCACGTCGAACCACCGCACGCCGGGGCCAGGATCGACGCGGTGGACCCGGGTGTCCAGGCCGCAGCCCAGATGCAACACGGTGCTCGCCGGATGCGCGGCGAGGAACTCGCGGGTCCACCCGTCGAGGTGCCGGGCCCGCAGCGCGACGGCGGTGTGCTCGCCGCGCCGCAGCCCCGTCCTGGTGAAGTCGAAATCGATCCGTCGGACGGTTTCCAGCGCCATCGTGTCGTGCAGGACGGAACGGGGCGACTCGGCGTCGAGCGCCCTGCCGTACAACGTCGCGAGCAGCGTGGCCCTCGCACCCGTGAGGTGCAGCTCCGGCACGGGCACCCATGCTACCGGCCGGCCGGGCTGCCGGCCCGAGGGCAACCGCCGGCCCGAGGAGGTGCGGACCGCGCCCCGGGCCCGCAGCGCGTACACGACGTAGCCGACAAGCAGCGCGGCGCCCATGACCCCGCCGTCGCCAGGCAGGTCAGCGACCGGCTGGGCCATATAGCCGGCTGGGCCATATACATAGCCTGGGAAGAGCTACGAGCTCGCGGCACCTGGGGAGGAGACCAGGCCGCGCCCACGGACGAGCTCTGTGCGCGTCCCGCCATCCCCGCGACCGGGCCCCGCTCGAGGCGGTCCCGACACTCGGCGGCAAGCTCCCGGCCCGCCTCCCAGCAAGCAGGGCGGCGGGCCCGACGAGCCCTCGTCACCACCGCGGCCCCGAGCGGGTGCCGGCTCCGGACCCGCCGCCCGTATACCCACGGCCGGTGCACCGACAAGGAATCGGCGATGCGCCCGGTGGCTGCCGGCCGCCGGGCCGCCTGCCACTATCCGGGCTGACGGACAGCTACCGGGAGCGGCCCCCGTGTACAGGCCCCGATGGTGTGTCACACCAGGAACCGATCCCGATACAGCCTGTATTGAAATATCCGTACGTTATGCCCGTATTCCCTTTTTAACGGTGCGCCTGCGTCCCGCCGGCCACCGCCGCGGCGGCTCCGCTCCCGTCGTGCTCGCCGAACAGGCTGAACCAGCCGAACCAGCCGAACCAGCCGAACGGGCCGAACGGGCCGAACGGGCCGAACGGGCCGAACGGGCCGAACGGGCCGAACACCGCCGACCGCACTGTCGCGCCGGCACCAATTCCGCCCGCCACCCGGCCACCTCCGCCGCTCCGCCTGCCGCTCCACCTCCACCGTGGCTGCCCGCTCCGGCGGACAGCGCTGATCCACTGGTGTGTGCCGGCGGAGGCCGCGATGCCGAGACAGCCGTTCCCGAAACCGCCCCGGCCTGGTTCACACCCCGGAACTTCGACGGCTATACGATCTTAACGTAACCGTGATAGCGGTTTTCGTAGCCGTGCGGGCCGGGGTATCCATTGGCCGAATGGCGGCGCCGCCGGTTACGGCGCCCGGCGAAGTCGAACAGGGCGGCGCCGGCCCCGGGATGGGTGACGAAACGGGCGTGGTCGAGGATCTCCCATTCCGGATGGCGAAGAACGGCCCGCCGACCGCATTGTCGTAGCAGCCCCGGCCGTTCCGGCGGAACGTCGTACGCCATGGGCCGCGCACGGTGCGGCGAATTCTCGAAAAAGATACCGGCCGCCCTGGCCGGAGTGGTGGACGGCGGTGTCGCGGAGTCATACCCGCCGTGTCGGCGGCCGGTTGGCCCCGCCGCTCGGCGGTGGGACACAGGAGACGTCCGCGCTCCAGGACCAGGTCCGGCACCGGGGCGGCACGGCCGCGGCCGACGCGGCCAGGAAGCAGGTGAGCGCGCCGGGCCCAGCGGCCGAGGGCTGTCCCGATGGCCCGGCAGGCCCCCCGGCCCGGCCTGCGCATCGGCCGGGCGGCCTGCTTGCAGCCGCTTGCGACCGCAAGCAGGCCGCCCAGGGCACGCCGTAGATCGTCCGCAACGCTACGTGTACCGCGGCGGGGGCGCGGCCGGCCCGCGGAGCCCCCGTCGTCCGCCGGCGGGACCCGGCCGCGCGCGGCGGCCGCGATCTCGGCACCCGAACCCCCTTCCCGGGAAAATCATCCAAAAAGGCGCGATATGACCAAAATGTGACGACTTCATACGCCTCGCGACGAACACACCGCCCGACCACGGCACGCCCAAGATCGACAACGGATCACTTGACAAACAAAGTCCATAGGGCGTCTGTCACCAGGATCGGACACAGCATTGCCATTTCGTTCTGACCGCTGTAAGAACCGTTGTAAGACAGGAACGAAGTGCGTGTGCGCGATCCACTCCGCGGCCGGGCCACGCAGACGCTGAACCGCGCCCAATCCAGGACGGCCTCGATGATTCATTATGTCATCCGCAAGAGTTCACACCCCGGCGGCGGCCGCCTCGGCCCGGCACTCGGCTACGGACGATGAGCGCCCCGGTCGACGAGTTGATGGAGGCGATCCGCCACGGCCCGAAGGGCCCGCACGTGGGTGCGTTCTTCGACTTCGACGGCACCCTCATCGAGGGCTATTCCGCGCGGGCACTCTACGCGCGACGGTTGCGCAGCTTCGATGTCGGCCCGGACGAGCTGCTACGGATCGCGCTGGCCGCCGTGCGCGGGCCGTTGGACGAGGCGGGCTTCACCTCGCTCCTGGAGACCGGTATGCGCGGCTGGGCCGGACGCACCGAGGAGGAGCTGCTCGCCCTCGGCCGTGAGCTGTTCGCGAGCGAGATCGCCGGTTCGCTGTTCCACAGCGCCTGGCGGCTGGTCCGGACCCACCTCAGCCAGGGCCACACCGTGGTGATCGCCACGTCGGCGACCCGTCTACAGGTCCAGCCGATGGCCGATGAGCTGGGCGTCGAGCACGTCCTGTGCACCGAACTGGAGGAGGAGGGCGGCGTCGTCACGGGACGTGTCGCCGGCCGTGCCCTGTGGGGCGACGGGAAGCTCGCCGCGGTGACCGCCTTCGCCGCCGAGTACGGCATCGACCTCGCGATCAGTCACGCGTACGCCAACGGTGACGAGGACGTGCCCTTCCTCGGCGCGGCCGGCTACCCGCATCCGGTGAACCCGCAGCCGGTGCTGGCCGCCGAGGCGCGGCGGCGGGAATGGCCCCCGCTGGAGTTCACCCGCAAGCACAACCAGCTCGACCCGCTGCCCGCCGTACGGACCGCGGCCATGTTCGGCAGCCTGTTCGCCACGGCGGGGGCCGGGATCGTGGCGGGGGTGCTCGCCCGCGACCGGCGCTACGGCGTCGACCTGATGACGTCGCTGTTCGGGGACGTCGCGTCCGTGCTGGGCAACATCCGCGTCGATGTCGTCGGCGAGCACAACGCGTGGTCGCACCGCCCGGCGGTGTTCCTCATCAACCACCAGAGCACGCTGGTCGACTTCGTGGTCACCTCCCGCGTGCTGCGGCGGGGGTTCACCGCGGTGGCCAAGGCGGAGGTGCGGCGGGTGCCAGTGGTGGGCACCCTGTTCGGGCTGGCCGGGGTCGCGTTCGTGGACCGGGGGAACTCGGCGAAGGCGATCTCGGCGCTGGGGCCGGCGGTCGAGATGCTGCACTCCGGCACGTCGGTGGTCATCGCCCCGGAGGGCACCCGGTCGTTCACCCCGCGGGTGGGCACGTTCAAGAAAGGGGCCTTCCACCTGGCCACGGCCGCCGGGGTGCCGATCGTGCCGATCGTCATCCGCAACGCGGGAGAGATCATGTGGCGCAACGCCCGCACGGCCCGGGAGGGCCGGATCGAGGTGGCCGTCCTGCCCCCGATCCCCACCGAGGGCTGGACCCGCGCCGACATCGACGCGGCGGCCGTCCGTGTGCATGACCTCTATGTCGAGACGTTGGATCACTGGCCCGGCACCGTCAGCGCGGAGCCCGCCGAGGACATGACCGGGAGCCTGCGATGATCCACGCCATCGAGACAGCCCGCGACCTGGTGCCCCGGCCCGGTGGGGCGGCCCCCGGCGAGCTGCGGGCAGGCGACCCGCCCGTGGTCGCCGCGCTGCTCACCAGCCCGGGGTTCCTCAGCGCGCTCGACAGCCTGGCCAGGCGGCTCGGCAAGGACGAGCAGGCCGTGCGCGCGGAGGCGGCCGGCTACCTGCGCGAGATGTCCGCGGTGCACGACCCGGTGGTCGCCGGTACGTGGGAGCGCTTCGCGCGCTGGATGGTGCGCGGGTACGACATCCTCACCGACGACAACGCGCTCGCCGAGCTGCGCCGGCTGGACCGGCGCCACTCGCTGATCTTTCTCATCTCGCACCGGTCGTACCTGGACGAGTTCGCCCTGCCTCCGCTGTTGGTGCGGGCCCGCCTCGACCCCCCCTACGGTCTGGCGGGCGCCAACCTGAACTTCTTCCCGCTCGGCACGATCGCCCGCCGGATCGGCATGGTCCACGTCCGGCGGGCCACGGCGGACATCCCCGTCTACCGGCTCGCCCTGCGCTCCTACGTCGGGCACATGGTGGCCGCGGGGGTCAACCTGATGTGGTCGATCGAGGGCGGACGGACGCGGACCGGGAAGCTGCGCCCTCCGCGCCACGGGCTCCTGCGCTACGTCAGCGACGCGGTGGCGTCGTCCGAACTGGCGGACCCGCTCGTCGTGCCGGTCTCCATCATCTACGACCAGCTGCCGTTGCACGAGGTGGCGCGGATGGCCCAGGAGGCGCGCGGCACCGCCAAGCAGCCGGAGGACCTGCGCTGGCTGATCGGGTACGCGCGCGGCCTGAAGGCACGGCTCGGCGGCATCCACATCGACTTCGGCACGCCGATCCCGCTGCGTGAGCGGCTGCAGGCCTACCGCGTCGACGGGGTGGAGGAGGGACAGCTCGTCGAACGGGTCGCGCTGGAGGTGTGCCACCGCATCAACCGCACCACGCCGGTGACCGCGACCGCGGCCGTCTGCGTCGCCATGCTGGGCGCCGACCGGGCGCTGACGCTCGACGAGGTCTGCGCGACGGTGGCCCCACTCGCGCGGTACCTGAGCCGGCGCGGATGGCCGGTCGCCGCCGCGTCCGACCTGACCGACCGCTCGACGGTGCGGCGCACGCTGCAGGACCTTGTCAGCTCGGGCGTGCTGACCTGCTTCGCCGGCGGGCCGGAGACGGTGTGGGGCATGGGCGCCGACCAGCATCTGGTGGCCGCGGTGTACCGCAACAGCGCCGTGCACGTGCTGCTCGTGCGGGCCATCGCCGAGCTGGCGCTGCTCTCGCTCGCCCGGCACAAGGGCGGCACGCTGCGGATGGCCTGGGAGGACGCGCTGGAGCTGCGGGAGCTGCTCAAGTTCGACTTCTTCTTCGCCGCGCGCGCGGAGTTCGCCGAGGAGCTGTGGAGCGAAGTCGCGATCATGGCAGGCGGGGCGCGCCCGGCCGAGATCAGCCCGGCCGACGCCGAGCGCTGGCTGCGCGACGCGGCGCCGCTGGTGGCGCATCTGGTCCTGCGGCCGTTCATCGACGCCTACCGGATCGTCGCCGAGCAGCTGGTGCTCGACGACGACGCCGCCGAGCTCGACGAGGAGCGTTTCCTCGCCGACTGCCTGGACCTCGGCCGGCAGTGGGCGATGCAGCGTCGGGTGGCGAGCGAGGAGTCGGTGTCCGCGGAGATGTTCCGCACGGCGTTGAAGATGGCCCGCCACCGCGGCCTGCTCGAGCCCGGCGCGAGCCCGCACGAGCTGGTGACCCGGCGGCGCGCGCTCGCGGTCCAGCTCGACCGCGTCCTGCACGACGTGCAGGAGATCGCGGTACTGGGCGCGACGTCCGCGGTGGTACCGCCCGAGCCGAGGGCATCGCAGGAGATCACGACGCTGGGCATGACGCGCACGGTGGTGGCGCCCGAGCCGCAGCCATCGCTACGGAGCGTTTCCGACGGGATCGGAGGCTGATGTGGGATACCTACGTCGTAGAGCGCCGCGGATCGCTGTCATCGGGGCCGGGTCCTGGGGCACCACGGTGGCCGCGATCCTCTCCCGCAGCGCGACGACCACGATCTGGGCCCGGTCGTCCGACGTAGTGAACGATATCGAGAAGAACCAGCGCAACAGCCGCTACACCGGCGACGCGGTCCTCCCCGACGCCCTGCACGCGACGACATCGCTGGAAGAGGCGGTGGTCGACGCGGACACGATCGTGATGGGGGTGCCCTCGCACGGGTTCAGTACGATCCTGGAGCAGGCCGCGCCGTACGCCCGGCCGTGGGTGCCGGTGGTCAGCCTGGTCAAGGGGCTCGAGCAGGAGACCGACCGGCGGATGACCGAGATCGTCGCTGACGTCCTGCCCGGGCATCCCGCGGGTGTGCTCGCCGGGCCGAACATCGCCAGGGAGATTCTCGACGGCTACGCGGCCGCGGCGACGCTCGCGATGCCGGACATGAACGCCGCCGCCCAGCTGGCCGACCTGTTCCGCACGTCCCGCTTCCGGATCTACTCCACCACCGACGTCATCGGGGCCGAGCTGTGCGGGCCGCTGAAGAACGTCTTCGCCATCGCCGCGGGCATGGGCGACGGCGCCGGCGCCGGCCACAACACCAAGGCGATGGTGATCACCCGGGCGGTGCGGGAGATGACGCTGCTCGGCGAGGCGATGGGCGGCGAGCCCGTCACGTTCTACGGCCTGGCGGGCACCGGAGACCTCATCGTGACCTGCACGAGCCCACTCAGCCGCAACCGGCGCGTCGGCGAGGCGCTCGGCCGGGGCCAGACGATCGCCCAGGCGATGGCCGGGATGAAACAGGTGGCCGAGGGGGTACGTAGCGCTAGCGTCGTCATGCGGCTCGCGGCCGGGGCAGGCGTCGAGCTGCCGATCGCACGCGAGGTCGACGCTGTGGTCAACCATGGCTCGACGGCCCGCGACGCCTATCGCGGGCTGCTGAAACAGGCCCCTGGCCACGAGGTGAGGGGGACGAGCTGGTGAAGCTGAAGGGTGAGTCATGGTAAATACGAAGTGGGGAATCGTGGCGGCCACGGGCGGTGCCGTCTCCGCGGCGCTGCTGCGGAGACGGCTGTCCCAGGCGGTGCGTGACCAGGAGCCACCGCAGCTCCCCGCGCCCCGGTACCGCGCCGGATCAGGATCGCCCCTGCTGCTGCTGCACGGTGTCGGTGGTACGTGGCGCGCCTGGGACCCGGTGCTGCCGCTGGTGGAGCCGCACCACGACGTCCTCGCCCCGACCCTGCTGGGCCACGGCGGCGGGGAGCCACTCCCGCCCGGCGTCCCGGTCACGCTCGACGTGCTCGTCGACGGGGTGGAGGCCGAGCTCGACCGGGCCGGCTGGGGCCGCGCGCACATCGTCGGCAACTCCCTCGGCGGCTGGATCGCCATCGAGCTGGCCCGCCGCGGCCGCGCCAGCTCACTGGTGCTGTTCAGCCCGGCCGGGGCGTGGACCTCACAACGCCGGATCGCCGCGGTGGCACTGGGTATCCGCCTGTCCGTGGCCACGCTGGCACGCTACTCGGCGTACGCGGACCTGATCGCGGGCAACCCGTTGCTGCGCCGCCTGCTCCTGGCGACGCAGGTGGCACACCCCGAGCGGGTCGACCCGCAGGCGGTGGCCCTGACCATCCGGGCCAGCGCCCACGCCCCCGCCGTCGACCCGCTCCTACGCACCCTGCCGCGCTCCTACCTCCAGCCGCTGCCCGCCGACCATGACTACCCGATACGGGTCGTGTGGGCGCAGCCGGACCGTGTCATCCCCTTCGAGCACTTCGGCGTGCCGATACTGGAACGGCTGCCGGAGGCCGGGCTGATCCATCAGCCGGGCATCGGTCACGTCCCGATGTACGACGAGCCCGCCACGATCGCCGGGCAGATCCTCGAGGTCGCCGCCGGCGTGGACCAGCCGAGACCGAAGACCGTCCCCGTGGACCAGACGAGCTCCCTGGACCAGACGAGGGTGCCGGCCGGACCCAAGGGAGCGGCCCTGTGACCGGCCACAGCCCCCCGGGCCTCGGCGCCGCCCGCTCGAGCTGGGGCGGCCCGGCGGACATGAGCTGGTGGGAAGCGCTGATGTGGCGTGCGGAGGGCGACCTGCGCACCCGCTCCACCGGGGTTCTGGTCGAGATCCTCGACCGGGCCCCGGAGTGGGAGCGTCTGCGTGCGGCCCACGAGCGGCTCACCCTGCGGGTGCCTCGCTTACGCGAGCGGGTGATCGATCCGCTGCTGCCGCTCGTGCCTCCGGCGTGGTCGCCGGACCCGCACTTCGACCTCGACTACCACCTCCAGCGGATCCGGGTGCCCGGCGACGGCTCCAACAGTGAGCTGTTCGAGCTCGCCGCCGCCGCGGCGGCCCGGCCGCTCGACCCGAACCGGCCGCCGTGGGAGGCGACACTCGTCACCGGCCTGCGCGACGGCCGCGCCGGTTACCTGCTGAAGCTGCACCACAGCCTGACCGACGGGCTCGGGCTGATCCAGCTGCTCAGCCTCACCCACGGGCGCGGCCCCGAGCGGGAGGAGCCCGACACAAGCCCGCTCCCGCCACCGCGGCCGGTGGAGACACCCGTCTCGCTGCTGGCCGGGCGGCTGCCGGGCGTCCTGGCCGGGGCCGCGGGCTCGGTGGCCCGGGGCGCCGTGCGGACGCTCGGACGGGTCGCCGCCGACCCGGTCGGCACGGCCGTCGACACGGTCCGCTTCGGGGCGTCGCTGCGCCGCGTACTGGCCCCGCCCGACGTCGAGCGGTCGCCCGTGCTGAACGACGACGGCACCGGCTACCGGCTGATCGCCCACGACGTGCCGCTCGAACGGCTCAAGGCGGCGGGACGGGCCGCGGGCGGCACCGTCAACGACGCGTTCCTGGCCGCGCTGCTGGGCGCGTTCCGCCGGTTCCACGAGCACCACGACGTCGTCGTCGACCAGATACCGATCGGCATGCCGGTGAGCCTGCGCACCGACAACGACCCGATGGGCGGCAACCGGTTCGCCGGGGCCCGGTTCGCCGTCCCGGTGGGCGATCCCGACCCCCGGGTACGGATCGCCGCGATCCGCGCCGCCGTGGCGACGGCCCGCACCGAGCCCGCGATCGGGTTCCTCGACCTCATCGCGCCGGTGCTCGGACGGCTCCCCCGCGCCCTGCTGATCGAGATCGCGGGCAGCATGACCACCGTCTCGGACCTGCAGGCCTCCAACCTCGCCGGCATCGGGCGCAGCCTCTACCTGGCCGGCGCCCGCGTGCTGCGGGTCTACCCGATGGGCCCACGGCCGGGAGTGGCCGCGATGGTGACCATGCTGTCCTACGAGGGCACCTGCTGTGTGGGGATCAACGCCAACCCCGACGTGATCGACGACGAGAAGGTCTTCGCGTCATATCTGCGCGACGGCTTCGACGAGGTGCTGGACCTGGCCTACGAGCTGTGAGGGCCCGCGGGATGTGCGGGCCCGCAGGCGCTGACCCGCGGGATGGATGCCGCCGGCCCCGTCCGGTGCCGGCGGCATCCGCCGTGTCACCGGACGGGCAGGGCCTCCCGCACGAAGGCGACGACGTCGTCGAGAACCTCGTCCGAGTTCGTCTCGTTGAAGATCTCGTGCAGGGCTCCCGGGTACACCTTCTGCCGCAGGTCCGAGCCGCCGATGTGCTCGAACGCCGTGCGGGTCTCGGCGAGCGGGGCCAGCGGGTCGAGCTCGCCGTGTATCCACAGCGTGGGCAGGTCCCCGAGGCCCGGGCCGGCCGCGATCGTGGCGACGACGTCCTTGAGGGTCTGCAGTGACTCACGGTGGAACGGGCCGTGGTAGATCAGCGGGTCCGCCGCGTAGGCCGCGCCGACCGCGGGATCGCGGGAGAGCGCGGCCGGATCGAGCGGAACGTCCGGAATCGGGTCCAGGTCGAGGAGGGCGAAGATCGCCGGGTTACCGCCGATCACCGGGCCGGAGAGCACCAGCACGTCCACCGGGCCGGCGGCGCGCTGCACGTACCGTACCGAGACGATGCCGCCCAGCGAATGGCCGACGAGGACCACCGGCAGGCCGGGGTGCTCCGCCGTGGCGTGCTTCGCGACCGTGCCCAGGTCGGTGACGATGTCCTCGAGCAGCTCGACGTGCCCGCGCTCGCCATCGGAACGGCCGTGCCCGATGTGGTCGGGCGCGTACACCGCGCCGCCGGCGTCGCTGAGCCTGCGCGCCACGTGGTCGTAGCGGCCCGCGTGCTCGGCGTACCCGTGGGCCAGCAGCACGACGAACGACGGGTCCTGCGCGCTCCAGTGGTGCAGCGCGAGCGCGCCGTGGCTGCCCGCGAGAGTGGTGATCGTGTCAGAGCTGGTCATGCCGTTGCCTCCTCGCGGCGCGCGAGCTCGCGCGGCCGGAACGTCTGTCTTCTGCCGTCTCTTCCGCCGATGGCGGTCATGGGCGGTTCGCCAGCCAGCCCAGCCGGCCCGGGGAGCCCGGGGGACGCCGGCCCGGCCGGCTGCCATCCGTGCGCCGTTCCCCGGTGGCCGTCGCGAAGCGGCTGAAGGGCGTCATCTCCCGTGACGTCCGCGGAGATCATGTCAACCCTCCGCGGCAGTGCGTCCGAGACGCGACAGAGCCTCACGCGGGAGTGAGCCCCCGGTCACCCGCTGATTGACCATAGAACGATATAACCAGAAATTCAATTGATCAAAAAGTGATGGAGCCAAAAAATCATAAGTCAACCAGTTCGCCGTGAGCGGCCCCGGCTCTCGCGAGATCCATGAGACGAAGGTAACAGCGGGCGCCCGCGGCAGCCGCCAGCCGCGGCCGACGGGTGATCCGTCACCCAGGAGCACCGGCCGCCGCCGGTCAGCCGGTGCGCGGAGGGAACGCGATCCCGTCCGACACGGTCCATACGGCGAGGACGATGGCGGCGACGGCCAGCAGCGGTATGACCACCCGCTCCTCGGCCCTGCCGCCCGTCCGGGGGATCAGGGGGATCTCCATCCGCCGGCCGACCGGCCAGAACAGAGGGCAGCCGCGCGGGGTCAGGCAGTCCCCGGCCAGGTGGGCGAGACATCCCAGCGCCACCGCGTAGCCGGCGAAGCTCATGTCGAGGCCGTGCATGAGGAAGACCGCGAGCCCGGCGACCACGCAGTCGATGACGGAGGACAGGCGCCCCTGCCGCTCGAAGTCCAGCCCGAGGCCGCGCAGCCCGAAGCCGACGAGGACGAACAGCGCGGCCCACCAGGCGTACTCGGCGTGGACGGCCAGCAGGCTCATGAGCACGCCCATGGCGAGCGCGAACAGGATCGAGTGGGTGGCGTGCCGGTGGCCGCCGCTGGCCCGGCCGATCCACCTGCACATCGTGCGGGTGACCGGGCCGAAGGTGTTGGCGATCCGGCCGCTGGGATGGTCGATGTCGGGCAGCAGCGCCGCGCCCGCGGACACCACCGCGCCGGCGGCCAGCTGGGCCGTGGACAGGGAGCCGGTGTGCAGGCCCAGCAACCGCTGCGAGCCCAGCCACTCCCCCCGGGACAGCGCGGGTGCGGCGGCCAGCCAGACCACCGCCCCGCTCAGCACGTGCGTCCGCCCCATCATGGAATGTCAACCTCGGTGATCGGCACCGACGGACTATAAACCGTCCCCTCGTCGATCTTCACAGCCCCCGGCCGGAACCGCGCCGCGGGCGGCCGCGCGGCACCGGCTCGGGCAGCAACGGCTTCGCCACGACATCCACCCGCATACCGAGCGGGACGGTCAGGGTGCCGGTGGTGCCGGCGTGGCGCGCGGCGGTGATGCTCTCCGGTGGCGGACGCGGCGCCCTGTCCGGCCAGCCGGGCCGGACACCCGGCGCTGGCAGGAATCGACAGTGAGGAACGCAAGCGTCGCAGCACCTGGCAGCGACGCTGTCCGGCCGGCCAGGGCGGCGTCGGACTGGCGGACGTTGCCCCATCCCCGAGGAGCTGCGGAAGCAGAACTGGTCCCCCGGGCCGTACGACCAGGGACTCATCGACGCGCTGCGGGCCAAGCTGGCGGCCGACCACCCGTCGGTGACGAACCTTCAGAGCACCGGTAGAGCACCGGTCAAGTAGCGCGGATCCCATCCACGACCACCCGTACAGGCCGAGATCACACAGCAGCTCACCCAGCCCGGACGCCATCTGGCGAAGATCCTCCGGGCTGTTCGGAGCGTCCGGCTGGCCGGCCGGGTCGAGGTCGATGACCATGCGGAACACCCCGCCCCGTACATCCGTGCCCTGATTCCGCGCCTCTCCGCACCTCTCCGTAATTTCCGTAAAACTGTCATTTGTAAAACTGGCATTTGCCTATCAGGCGGACGCGGCGGTTTGGCCGTCCGGCTGTCTGGAACTGGGTTACCGAGGGCCTCGGCTTCCACGACAGCCCGGAAGGGCAGCGGAGGAAGATACGGTGAACGGTGAGCTGATCTCTTTGTGGCGCGGACGTTCAGGTGGGCCGCCATCCCGACGGGGCGGGCGCACCGTGGCCTGGCCCGCCCGCCAGCCGGCCGAACCCACGGCCCGGGCGCCGCGGGTGGTGGTGGTCGGCAGCGGGTTCGCGGGTTTCGGGGTGCTGCGGCACCTGGAACACCACCTACCGGCGGACGCGGCCGACCTCGTACTCGTATCGCCAGTCGACCACCTTCTGTACACGTCGCTGTTGCCGCAGGTGAGCGCCGGTGAGGTGGAGCCCCGGCATGTCGCGGTCGCGACCAGGGCCGCGCTGCGGCGGACCACCCTGCTGCTCGGCCATGTCGTCGACGCCGGCCTGGCGGGCCGGACGGTGACGATCCGCCGGGCCGACGGGTCGCGGACGACGCTGGGCTGGGACCGGCTCGTGCTGGCGCCCGGCGCGGTGACCCGCACCCTGGACATCCCGGGGCTGGCCGACCACGCGCTCGGCCTGAAGAACCTGGCCGAGGCCGTCTACCTGCGTGACCATGTGCTGCGCCAGCTGGAGCAGGCCGACGCCTGCGCCGACGCGGACCGGCGCCGGGCGCGATGCACCTTCGTGGTCGTCGGCGCCGGCTACACCGGGACCGAACTGGCCGCGCAGATGACGCGGTTCACCCGCCGAGCGGTCGGCGCCTACCCGCGCCTCTCCCCCGACGACATCCGCTGGATCCTGCTGGACCTGGCGCCCCGGGTGCTGCCCGAGCTGCCGCCCGCCCTGGCCGCCCGGTCCATGGACCTGCTCGCCGCGCGGCAGGTCGACGTCCGGCTGGGAACGTCCGTGTCGGACGTGGCGGCGGACCGGGCCCGGCTCACCGACGGTGACACAATCCGGACCCACACGGTGGTCTGGTGCGCCGGGATCACCCCCAGCCCGCTGATCTCCGCCCTTGGCCTGCCCACCTCGCGGGGCCGGCTGGTCGTCGACAGCGAGTTCCAGGTGCCCGACGCCGACGGCGTGTTCGCGCTCGGTGACGCCGCCGCGGTCCCGGACACCACCCGTGACGGCCAGCCCGCCGGGCAGACCGCGCAGCACGCGGTCCGCGAGGCGGCGGGGGCCGCCCGTGCCGTCGCGGCCTCCCTCGGCCACGGCAGCGCCCGGCCCTACCGGCACCGTGACCTCGGCTTCGTCGTCGACCTCGGCGGTGCCGCCGCGGTCGCCAACCCGCTCGGCGTCACCCTGTCCGGCCTGCCCGCCGCCGCGCTGGCCCGCGGCTACCACCTGTACGCCCTGCCGGGACGGACCAACACGATCCGGGTCGCGGCCGACTGGCTCCTCGACGTGATCGCCCCCCGGCAGATCGTCCAGCTCGGGTTCCTGCCCCCGGAGAAGTCGTCGATCAACGCGGCCGAACAGACCGACATCTACCCCACCCGCTGAGACCCGCTCCCGGGACGACGCGGTCCGCCGGCATCGGTGAGGGCCGTGGAGCGCGGCGAGTGCTCCGGAGCGCGCCGTTCACCGGCCTCGGCCCGGGACCCCGCTCAGCCGTGTCGAGTCATCCCGACAGCTCGGCCCATTCCGGGTGCCATTCCCACCAGCCGGTATCCCATCGATGGGCCCAGGTGTGCAGGATCCGATCCTCACGATCGCGGAGTACCAGTTCCAGATGCCCGAGCCAGCGGGAGGACGCGTCCACCGCCACGTAGTCGCCGGCGGGCGCGGGCGTGAGCGGACCGGTGTGCATACCCCCAGCGCGCAGTTCCACGCCCTCGCCGGTCAGCACGACCACCGCGTCGTCGGGCAGCAGGGCGAATCCGCGGACGGGTGGGTGTTCCGCGGGCAGCGGCCGGTACCAGGAGCGGGTGTAGAGCCCCGGGCTGCGCCAGAGGACGCCTCGGCCGTCGAGCGCGCCGACACCGGCGGCACCCGTCGCCGCCCGGACCGTGACAAGGCCCTCGGGCAGGTCTGGCAGTGCCCACCAGTCCGACCAGCCGCCGTGGGCGTTCCACGGCCTGCACCAGGCCCGGCCCTGGTTGTCGACCGCAAGCAGGCAGTGCTGAGCCCATGGCGCGTTCGTGGCGGCCAGGTCGACGACGGTCACGCCGTCCGCCGGGGCAGGCCACGGCTGCCAGGCCGACCAGTCCTCGACGGGCGCGTAGGTCTCGCGGTCGACCGCGAGGCTGCGCACCCAGATCCGGCCCTCGTGATCGAGCAGCCAGAGGTGCTGCTCGAACTCCCGGGGGCTGCCCACCGCGATCGCCCGCACGGCGCACGGCGCGGCCATCCCGTGCCAGTCGCTCCACCCCTGGACAATCCAACGGTGCCGCAGACCATCCTGGCGGCCCGCCGTGAACACCTCAAGATGGCTGTTCCCGAAACTGCTGCACGCCAGGCCGGACCAACGCACCAGGTCGGTCCCTTCCTCCGCCGCGCGGTGCGCCAGCGCCCGCAGCCGCAGCGCCGTCGCCGCCGCTCTCGGGCGTAGCGCCGGATCTGTCGACAGCAGCTCCCGGAGCAGGACGACCAGCTCGTGATCTGCCTCGCCCCTTCTCAGTTCCGCGACGATCCGTTCGGCGAGCACGGCGGCGTCCGGTTCCGGGGAGCCGTCGGGACGGCGCGGTAACCGGCCGAGCAGGCACTCGCCAAGGACGACACCGAGTGACCACATGTCGTCTTCCCGGCGCACGCTCCCGTGGCCCTCGGCGGCAAGCCGTTGCGGCGACATGTACGCCTGTGTCCCGCCCTGGTCGCGTCCCCTGCCGCCGGCCAGGACGGAGGTTGCGTTGAAGTCCGCGACCTTCCAGATCCCACGGCAGCGCACGATGTTCCCGGGTTTGAGATCGGCGTGGACGAGGCCCCGCGCGTGGATGTGGTCGAGTGCCTCGGCCACGCCGCCCAGCATCTCGGCGACCTCGCCGACCGTCATCCGCCGCAGCCGCTCGCTGGCCAGCCGGCTGGCCAGCGAGACGTCACCCATTTCCATCACCTGGGCCACGCCGCCGTCGTAGAGCCCGTCCTCGACGAGGAACGCGTCGACATAGGCGACCACATACGGACATCCCAGCAGCTGCTCCTGAACCTGGATCTCCTCCAGCGCCCGGCGCTGCCGCTCGCCGTCCCCCACCTCCTTGTAGATCTTTATGGCCCGCTGGACGCCAGCCATCCCCGCGCGCTCCCGCCAGGCAGGCAGAACCTCCGCGAACGCTCCGCTGCCCAGCGGAGCGGAGGTGTCGACCAGCCACTCCCCCACCCTGACCGCCCTCATGGGCCAAGAGCCTAGATCGCCGCCCAGGCCGCCCCGCGCCCCACCCGGCCCGCCCGGATCCGGATCCGGATCCGGGACGAGCGTTTCCGGCGCTGTGACGCCCGGAGTCACCGGCCCGCCCACCTCTCCCGCGAGAGGACAACGGAAGGGCAGCGGAAGAGGGCGGGATCAGGGGAAGATCGCGCCGGGGTTGAGGATGCCGAGTGGGTCGAGGGCCTGTTTGATCCGCAGTGACAGGTCGAGGGCGTCACCGCCGACCTGGTCGGCCAGCCACGCCTTCTTCAGCCGGCCCACCCCGTGCTCGCCGGTGATCGTGCCGTCGAGGCGGATCGCCAGGTCCATCACCTCGCCGAACGCGAGCTGTGCCCGGGCGGCCGCGGCGGCGTCGGCGGGATCGAAGACGATCAGCGGGTGGGTGTTGCCGTCGCCGGCGTGGGCGATCAGCGCGATCGTCACGGCGCGGGCGGCGGCGATCGCCTCGATGCCCGCGACCAGTTCGGGCAGCCTGGGCAGCGGCACACCGACGTCCTCCAGCAGGACGGTGCCGCGACGTTCGACCGCCGGGATGACGCCGCGGCGGGCGACGACGAACGCCTCGCCTTCCGCCGGGTCGTCGGTGGCCAGCACCTCGGTCGCGCCGTGCGCCTGGCACGCCTCGGCCATGCTCCTCATCTCGAGCTCGGCGGCAAGGTAGCGGCTGTCCGACCGGGCGAGGAGCATCGCGGCCGCGTCGCGGTCGAGCCCCATGTGGAGCATGTCCTCCACGGCGTTGATCGACACCTGGTCCATGTACTCGAGCATCGCCGGCCGCAGGGCAGCGGTGATCGCCAGGACGGCGGCCGTCGCCTGCCGGGTGCTGGCGAACGTGGCGACCAGGGTGCTCGACGGCGGCTGGGCCGGCAGGAGACGCAGCGTCACCTCCGTGATGATCCCGAGGGTTCCCTCGCTGCCGACGAACAGCTTGGTCAGGGACAGGCCGGCGACGTCCTTCAGCCGCGGGCCGCCGAGGCGCACCGCCGTCCCGTCGCTCAGCACGACCTCGAGCCCGAGTACGTAGTCGGTGGTGACGCCGTACTTGACGCAGCACAGACCGCCGGCGTTCGTCGCCACGTTGCCGCCGATCGAGCAGATCTCGAAGGACGACGGGTCAGGGGGGTACCACAGCCCGTGGGCGGCGGCAGCGGCCTTCACCTCGGTGTTGAGCAGGCCCGGCTGCACGACCGCCATCCGGGTGCGGGGACTGACCTCGATCGCCCGCATCCGCTCGGTCGACAGCACGATGCCACCGTCGACGGCGGTCGCGCCGCCCGAAAGGCCGGTGCCGGCGCCGCGCGGGACGACCGGCACCCGGTGGCGCGCCGCCCAGCGCAGGGCCGCCTGCACATGCTCGGTCGACTCGGCGCGCACGGCGGCGAGCGGCATGCCCGCCGCCGGGTCCGCGGCCCGGTCGCGACGGTACTTCTCCAGCAGGTCGGGATCGGTGACGACGACGCCGGCGGGCAGCGCGTCGACCAGTTCGGCGAGCGTCACGTCCACAGCACCTCCCGGGCCGCCGCACCCTGACTGGCCGCACCCTGGGTTGACTCCACCGCGGCGAGGGTCAGCCGGTCGGGACGGCGGTGAGCGCCTTCACCTCGCGCCGCCGGCGGTGGAGGATCAGCTCGGTGTAACCGTTCGGCTGCCGGGCCCCTTCGAAGATCAGCTCAGCCGCGCTCCGGAAGGCGATGCTGGAGTCGAGGTCCGGCGTCATCGGCCGGTAGCTGGCGTCCCGGGCGTTCTGCTGGTCGACGACGACCGCCATCCGGGCGAGGCTCCCGCGGACCTGCTCGGGCGTGATGACCCCGTGACGCAGCCAGTTCGCCATCAGCTGGCTGGAGATGCGCAGCGTGGCGCGGTCCTCCATCAGCGCGACGTCGTGTATGTCGGGCACCTTGGAGCAGCCGATCCCCTGGTCTATCCAGCGGACGACGTAGCCGAGTATCGACTGGATGTTGTTGTCGACCTCCCGCTGGCGGTCCGTCTCGCTCCAGTGCGACGGGTCGCCGACGGGAATGCGCAGGATGTCACGGACGTCGGCCCGGCTACGGCCCGCGATCTCCTCCTGGCGGGCGGCGACGTCGACCCGGTGGTAGTGCAGCGCGTGCAGCGTCGCCGCGGTCGGCGAGGGCACCCAGGCCGTCGACGCCCCGGCAAGAGGCTGCGCGATCTTCTGCTCGAGCAGGTCGGCCATCAGGTCGGGCATCGCCCACATGCCCTTGCCGATCTGGGCGCGGCCGCGCAGGCCGGCGGCGAGCCCGACGTCGACGTTGTGGTCCTCGTAGGCGGCGATCCAGCGCTGCCTCTTCATGTCGGCCTTGCGGACCACGGGACCGGCCTCGAAGGAGGTGTGGATCTCGTCGCCCGAGCGGTCCAGGAAGCCGGTGTTGACGAACACGATCCGCTCGCGGGCCGCGT
The DNA here is from genome assembly GCF_920664355.1 of Protofrankia sp. CiP1_Cm_nod2. Classification (NCBI taxonomy): domain Bacteria; kingdom Bacillati; phylum Actinomycetota; class Actinomycetes; order Frankiales; family Frankiaceae; genus Protofrankia; species Protofrankia sp. CiP1_Cm_nod2. Next base: position 3,228 of record NZ_CAKKTL010000032.1, on the reverse strand, counting down.
GGATCGACGCGGCGAGGTTCACCGTCGTGCGGCGCTCCTCGTCCATGAGACCGATTTTGATCGTGTTGGGCGGCAGTCCGAGCAGCCGCTCGACCCGGCCGAACAGCGCGACGGTGAACGCCACCTCGTCGGGGCCGTGCAGCTTCGGCTTGACGATGTAGACCGACCCGGTCCGGCTGCCCGGCCGCTCGGCGTCCGCGCGCAGGCCGGGCAGGGCGGCGAGCGAGGTGACGACCGCGTCGAGGAGGCCCTCGAACACCTCCTCGCCCGCGCCGTCGAGAACCGCGTCCGTGGTCATCAGGAGCCCGACGTTGCGGACCAGCAGCAGCGCCCGTCCGGGCAGCCGGAGCTCGCCCGCGCCGTCGGGGGCGGTGAAGACGCGGTCGGGCGCGAGGGCCCGGGTGAACGACGAGCCGTCCTTGACGACCTCGGCGGCGAGATCGCCACGGTTGAGCGCCAGCCAGTTGCGGTAGGCGGCCACCTTGTCCTCGGCGTCCACCGCCGCGACCGAGTCCTCGAAGTCCACGATCGTGGTGACGGCGGCCTCGAGGACGACGTCCTGCACTCCGGCGGGGTCGCCGGCGCCGATCGTCCCCGCCCGGTCGACGCGGATCTCGACGTGCAGCCGGTGGTGGACGAGCAGGACGCGCTCGGGCGCCTGCGGCGGACCGGTGTACCCGCGCAACCGCGCGGGGTCGGCCAGTGACGTCGTCGCGCCGGAGAGCAGCGTCACCACCAGCTCTCCGGCGCTGACGGTGTAGCCGGCCGCCTCGGCGTGGCTGCCCGCCCGCAGCGGCGCCACCTCGTCGAGGAACGCCCGCGCGTAGGCGATGACCTTCGCCCCCCGCACCGGGTTGTAGGGGCCGGAGCGCGCGGCCCCGCTGTCCTCGGCGATCGCGTCGGTGCCGTAGAGGGCGTCGTAGAGAGAGCCCCACCGGGCGTTCGCCGCGTTGAGCGCGAAGCGCGCGTTGAGCACCGGCACCACGAGCTGGGGGCCGGCGACGGCGGCGATCTCGTCGTCGACACCGCCGGTCGAGATCTGGAACTCGCCCGGGCCGGGCCGCAGGTAGCCGATCTCGGTGAGGAGGTCGTGATAGGCGTCGGCGTCGTGCGGACGCCCGGCGTTGGCGCGGTGCCAGGCGTCGATCCGGTGCTGTAGCCGGTCCCGCTCGGCGAGCAGCGCCCGGTTGGTGGGGGTCAGGTCCGTGACGATCTCCTCGACGCCCCGCCAGAACCGCCCGGCGTCCAGCCCCGAGCCGGCGAGGGCCTCGGACGTGACGAAGTCGTACAGGATGGTCGCCACCTGGAGTGTTCTCACCCGGGTGCGGTCGGTCATGAGGTGCCGCCTTTCGCGTCGTCAGGGGCAGAACCAGGAGCGGAGGCAGGGGCGGGATCAGGGGCGGGGCGGAACCGGGGGCCGAACCGGGGCTGAACCGGGGAAGGACCGCGCCGGGGCCGAGGATGCCGAGCGGGCCGGGACCGGCGACGACGGCACCAGCGGGCGGCGCGTCGACCAGCTCGGCGAGCGTCACGTCCACGGCACCTCCCGGCCGCCGGTCATCAGTGGCCACCGGGTCCGGAGGATCTATGGTGACACGACCGAAGTCATGAAAGAACCTACCGGCCGTGACATCCCCGTGCCTGCCACATCACGGCCCCATTCCGGAACCCGTCAACCTGTTCGAGGCAAAATCCTGCAGGAATTATCGAGCTGGTTGTTCCGTCCTGATGCCGGGCTGGTGCGGGGGCCCGTACCGGCTGGCTGGCCCGGGCGCGTGCGGGCACCTGCGGGCCCGGCCGTCCGCCGGGCTGCTCACCCGAGGCCGCCCGGCCGTTGCCGGCCACATCTCACCAGGCTGTCAGCCCCCCGCCACGGCCGCCGCCATCCCCGCCTTGGCGATCTCCGGGTTGCCGAGGTCCTCGTGCCGACTCTACGGCTCGCACTCACAGCGGGCCGGAAGCTCACCGCGGAGAACCTTCAGGCACGCTGAACTCGCGGCGCTCAGCACGCGTCAACCGGGGCGTCGACCGGGAAGCCCGCGGATGCGAGAAGCCCCCGCACGAGGGAGGATTGTGCACGGGTGCCACAGACGAGTCACGGACCGTGGCCCCGATGCGCAACACAATCTTGGGAGGAGCAGATGTCCGTTCATGAAGCAGCGGAACGGAAGGGCGTCGACAACACCGCCGTCCGCCCGTTTCAGATCGGTTTTCCGGAGGCGGAGCTCGCCGAGCTGCGCAGGCGCATAAACGCGACCAGGTGGCCCGAACGCGAGACGGTCACCGACGACTCGCAGGGCGTGCCGCTCGCGACGGTGCAGGAGCTCGCGCGCTACTGGGGGACGGACTACGACTGGCGCAGGTGCGAGGCGAGACTGAACGCCCTGCCGAACTTCATGACCGAGATCGACGGGCTTGACATTCATTTCATTCACGTCCGCTCCCCGCACGAGAACGCCCTGCCACTGATCGTCACACACGGGTGGCCCGGCTCGGTCATCGAACAGCTGAAGATCATCGAGCCGCTTACCAATCCCACCGCATATGGCGCGAGCGGGGCGGACGCGTTCCATCTGGTGATTCCCTCGTTGCCGGGCTATGGGTTCTCGGGCAAGCCGGCCACCACCGGGTGGAATCCCGCCCGTATCGCACGTGCCTGGGTGGTGCTGATGAAGCGCCTCGGATACACCCGGTTCGTGGCGCAGGGCGGCGACTGGGGCGCGGCTGTCACGCAGGCGATGGGTGAACAGGCAGCTCCGGAGCTGCTCGGCATTCACTCCAACATGGCCGGTACCGCTCCAGCCGGTCTCGCAAAGGCGTTCCAGCGCGGCGACCCGCCGCCATCGGGCCTCTCGGCCGAGGAGAACCGCGCCTACGAGCAGCTGAGGAACTTCTACGCGACGCACGCGGCCTACGCGCTCCTCATGGCGACCCGCCCGCAGACGTTGTACGGGCTGGCGGACTCACCCGTCGATCTGGCGGCGTTTGTTCTTGACCACGGCGACGGCACCGGCCAGCCCGGGCTCGTAGAACAGGTCGTTCAGGGGCACTCGCCGGGCGACCTTACACGGGACGACATCCTCGACAACATCACGCTCTACTGGCTGACGAACACCGGGGTCTCCTCGGCTCGTCTCTACTGGGAGAACAAGGCGGACTTCTTCGACGCCAAGAACATCTCCGTCCCGTTTGCTATAAGCGTCTTTCCCGACGAGTTCTACCAGCCGC
>NZ_CAKKTL010000031.1:0-32294 GCF_920664355.1 Protofrankia sp. CiP1_Cm_nod2 | reverse complement strand
AACACTTGGTTGCGAGCGGTTTCCAGGGCGATGGTGCAGCTGGCGCGGTCCGGGTCGGTGTCCGGACAGGACTCGGCGGCCTCGACCATGGCGGTGCGCAGCGCCTGGTAGAGGGCGAGGGTGGTCCACGGTTCTTGCTCGATGCCGAACTGGTCGCTTGAGCGCAGGACCCGTCCGGCCATCAGCGTGGAGCGTAGGGCGAAAAACGCCGACTCGATCTCCCATCGTTCTTGGTAGAGGCGGATGAGCTGGCCAGCGGGGTCGGTAACGGGATCGAAGAGGGTGGTGGCCAGGCGGTAGCGTCCGCCGATGCGGGTGCCGTCCGCGAGGACGCAAACCAGGTCGGCTTCGATGATGCGTACCGTCAGGTCACCGAAACGCGAGAGGTAGGAGCCGTCACTCAGGGGGTGCAGGAGAGGGGGCGGCGGGTGGACATGCATCGGGCCAGGAACTGCGCACCGGTGGCGGCGACCTTGGTCAGGAAGGTGTTGCTGTCGAAGCCCCGGTCGATCAGCACCAGGTAGCGGGCGTGACCTGTGGTTTCCTGTCGGCCGGTTGGTGGTGGAGGGGAGTTTTTCACTCGCTGTGCTGGGCGGTGGGGTCTGATGGCGGGCGCGGCGGTAAGGCGGACATCGCGTCTTCTGCTTCTGCCGGCCCTCATGACCTGCCACCGATGCGATGGGTGTTCAAGTCGGTGGGGCGACTCGGCCACTACGCACACCCTTACCCGGCACACGCGCCTCCCCATCCTCCGCCCAGCGTGGTGTTGAGAGCAGTGACCGGCTTGTGGCTACACGAGAGAGTCGCGTGACTGAAGTAGTCGCAGTGCGGCGAGCGCGTCCGCGAGCGGGATGCGTTCCTGCTCGAGGCGTCGGTGCCGTGTCCAGGTGGGGTCGGTGAGGGCACCGTACATGGCGCGTTCGTCGGCGGTCAGGTGCGGTACGTCGCGGCGTCTGCCGGGGCCGAGTGGTGTGCCGCGGCGGTCGAGTGAGGTACCGAATCGCTCGTACCGTTCGAACGTCACCATGTCCATGAGCATCGAGACGGCAGGGACGCCGTCGGTTCGAAAACCGTCGAGGATTTCAAAGCCGGCTGCGTCGATGTCACCCCAGTAGACGAGCAGCGGCGCGGTGACCAGCCATGGGAGGGCGGCGGCCGCGGCGCCGCCGAATCCGCCTCCTTCTACACACACGCCGCCGGGCACCGGCGGGAACGCGACAGCGGTGTCCTTGTTCTCCGAGATGACGACCACCTGTGGCTCATACGCCAGCGGGACGCGATCGCCGATGCTGATGCAGTCATGGTGCCGGCCACCAGCCGCGCGGTGGTGTGGATCGAGGTAGGTGAGGTGGAGGCGTGCCGGGTGCGCTGGCGCGACTGGCAGCATGTCCAGACCGGCGAGTGCGGCGACGAGGTGCTGGCGCGTGTTGAGCCACTTGGCGTGCATGCCGGGCACAGGCACCTGCCGCGGTGTCAGGCCGGTGGCGTCGTTGTTGCGGAACCACTCCGCGGCGTCGCACAGCAGGGCGAAGTCGGTGTCGGTCCAGTCGTCGACCTCGCGCAGCATGCGCGGCAGGTCCGCTGGTGGCCCGAATCGCTCGACGAGCGTCGCGGCGCGGCTCCTGCCCCGTGCGAGCCGTGTGGTCCAGTCATGGCCGCACAGCGCTACGGCTGCGTCGATGTTCTCCACCCGCAGATGGGTGGGGATGGCCTGAACAGTGCCGTGGACCCGGCGGGTCGCGTCGATGAGATCGACGCCGCGTCCGGCGTGGCTGGTGTGCCACTGCCGCCAGGCGAGCACCTGGCCCTGGTAGGTGGCGAAGTGCTGTTCGAGTTCTGCCCTGTTCGGCGTTCCGAGGGGGAACGAGTGGGGCCATGCCGGCGAGTCGTGAACCCCTGACGTGTGCCCGTCGGCTTGGGTGCTCCCGCGGAGCGCGGTGTGGCAGGCTGCCTGCGGCCAGCTGCGGCGTAGCCGGGCGATCACCTCGGTAACGACGCGCTCTGGTGTCTTCACTGGTGCGACCCTGCCGGGTTTGTCCCGCTGGCTGGGGTCTCGTCGTCGATGGCACGCAACTGGGTTACGTGCGAGCGGCCTGTGGGGGATTTGGTGACGGTGAGGATGAGCGGCATGGTGGGCTCGAGCGCGGTCACCTTGTCCAGCGGAGCGCTGACGATCAGCTGGAATCCGAGTTTCTTCCACGCCTGTACCGACCGGCCGGCGAACTCGGAGTCGGACTTGATGAAGCCCTCGTCGAGGAACACCGGGGCGAAGCGTGGCCGGCGGTCCTCATCACCGAGTTGGTAGCGCAGCGCGGCGCCGACAACGAACGCCATCAGCTCCTGTGTCTCGCCACCGCTTTTGCCGCCGAGGGACGCGTATGTGGCGAGCTCGCGGCCGTGAACGTCGACGCGGACCGCGGTGATCTCCACATGCCGGCGTACGTCGAGGTACACGTCGCGGCTGACGCCGGCGGGTCGTGCGCCGTCGTCGGGCCTGCGCAGAAGGCTGATGAACGATCGCAGGTCCAGGAACCGCTGCTCGGCCTGCTCGTCGCTGATCTCTCCGGTGACGCCGGACGCAAGGTGCGCGAGTTGTCCGCGGAACCGGGCGACGTCCTCGGAGCGCAGTACCCGCAGCGAGATGCGCAGCCGGTCGTTCGCGGGACCGAACGGCAGGGTGGCGAGGATGTCGTTGATCGGGTCGAGTCGGGCGCGGATCTCGTCGAGCGCGGCGCCGAACGCGCCCGACAGGGGGACGAGGTCCTGCCCGCTCCACTCCGACAGGCGGCGGCGCCATTCCCGGCGGCGTTCGGCGAGGCCGGTCGCGACGATCTTGTCGAGGATGTTGCGGTACTCGGGATAGGAGTCGATGCCGACGCCGCGGTTCGGGTCAGGCCAGCGGGACTGGAACTGCTCGAAGATACCGACCAGGGTGCTGGCCGCCGTGGCGGCCTTCTCCTGGGCATGGAGCGTTTGTTCGGCCAGGCGGGAGCGGAGTTTCGGCAGGCCGCGGTCGAAGTCGCTGAGGCTGTCGAGGTTGCTGACGTCCATGAAGAGCGTGTCGAGGTGGCCACACTGATCGTCCGTGAGCGTGACGGTGCCGTCGGTGTCGATGCGGTCAAGCGCGCGCGTTGTCTCGTCCCACTGCTCGCACAGCCGCGCGTACTCGTTTTCGACAGCGTCGAGCTGGTCTTTCGCGCGGATGGCCTTCGTCTGCGTTTCTGACAGTTGTTCTTCCAGCTCCGAGTGCTCTTTGTCGAGGGTGGCGATGACGTCGTTCGTCGCCAGCAGCCGGGCGAGTTCGCTCTGTTTGCTGGTCAGGAGTGCCTGGCTGCCGTCGACGTCGATGTCCGCCCATTCGGTGGCCTGCACCCATTTGTGCGCGCCCTCGAGCCGGTGTAGCCGCTGTGTCTGCTCGTCGCACGCGGCTTCGCGGCGCAGAAGGGTGCCCAGGGAGCCGTCGAGCTCCGCGATCTCGGTGTCGATCTCGGTGAGCCGGTCGGCGGAGGAGAACCCGATGATGGACGCGTCGGCGAGGTCGCCGTGCGCGCCGCGGCGGCCGTTGCGGGTCTGCCCGTTGCGGGTGACGCGCGGCCCGTTGCCATCGAGGTCCACGGGCGTCTCGACGCACAGATGATCGGTGCCGCGACGCGTGACGCGCTCGCGGATCCACCAGCTGAACGGGGACTCCTTGTACAGCAGGCTTGCGGGAGTGGCGCAAACACCAAGGTCAAGCTGGTCAAGCGGCAGATGTACGGCCGCGCCGGGTTCCCTCTGCTCCGCCAGCGCATCCTGCTCTCATGGCTACGCTCCGTTACCATCAGAATCTTGGTAGAGCCGTTAACTTGACACTCCCGTCGCTGTAGTCACGGAGGCGCTTGGTGTACGTGGCGTTGAATTCGGTATACCGCTTGCGGAGTTCAGCGCCCGGCCAGTCCTCAGGCAGCAGTTCTGGGGGCAGATAGGGGTCGATCAGGAGGTGCCGGAGAACCTCGGCGGTGACCATGAATCCGGCGGTCAGATCGCCGACAGCGTCGATCTCTGTACAGAGGCGGCGCGCTTCGTACGCCCAGCCGGGTAGGTCCCAGAGCAACCCGACCAGCTTGAGAGAGTCCGGATAGCGGCTTTCGAAGAAGGTGCACTGTTCGGCGACGGTGCCGCTGAGTTGCCGAAGCAGGTTGTCCGGGCGAATCCATACGCCTTCCCGAAGTTCGGCCAATCGGAATCCGACCATGCTCTTGCGCAGAGCGACCCGTTCGGCAAGCGGCCTGGCCTGGGCCGTGACGATCGCCATTTCCCAGCTCCCGTTCCATTCCTTGGACCGGGGTGAGCAGCTTTCGTCTTGTTGAGCCTGGCGCTGGAGAAGTCGTTCGGTGAGACGGTATACGCCGTTGTCGGCGACGACGTCCCCGTCCGCGACCATCCGTGTCAGCGCCACTCGGGTCGTTCGCTCGGCGATGCCGAACAGTCCGCCGACGCGGATGAGCGCGCTGACCGGGAGCGCGGGTGGATGGTAGCCGAGGAGGGTGCTGAGCGCGACCGATCGGGCGGTGAGCGGCTTGATGACCGGGAGATGACGGTCTCGCACCGCAGGAACGATACGCCTTCGCACATGGTCCATGGGCAGGACGGTAGCGGCATCCACCGCTCGTTGATACATTAATGCATCACCTGATGCGAAGACGTGCGCTGTCCTCGTCGGCGGTGACGTGGACGGCGCACCCGGTACCGGCAGGAGGCTTGTTCAGGTGTGAACCTCTCTATACGCAAGGCCGCGGCTGGTGAGCCGCTCGATCCCACCCATGACGTCCGTCTCACGCGGGCCAGCTGGTGCCGATCCACCCGCGACGGCTTCACTTACAACGGCCCCACTTACAACGGCGACGTGAGTAGCCGGAGCTGGGACGTGCCCCTCGCGCCGCTGGTGGGTCCGAACCCCGTACTCGACGAGGCCACCTGCCGGGGCGGAGCCAACCGGGAAGCCGGCTGGGGCCGGTCAGGGACCCGGCTGCTCCCCCCGTGCCTCTCGCACCTGACCAGGACCGGGACATGACTGACGCGGAGATCCCGTTCGATGTCAGCGCGCTGGAGAGATGGCTGCAGGCCAAGGGTCTCTGCGCCGGGCATGTGCGGTTACGACGCATCGGTGACGGTCATTCCAACCTCACCTACGCCGTCACGACCGGCGAGCGGACTCTTGTGCTGCGCCGACCACCGCGACCGCCTCTGCCCAGGGGCGCGAACGACATGCGGCGGGAGGCGCGCATCCTGCAGGCGCTGGCGGACACCGATGTTCCGGTCCCACGGGTACTCGCCGTCGCCGAGGAGGGCGACGTGATGGATGTGCCCTGCTATGTCATGGAGCATCTCGACGGCCTGATCGCTACCGGTAGCCTGCCGCCGGATCTGGACACCGTCGAGGGGCGTTCTGCCGTCGCCGAAGCCTTCATCGACGTCCTCGCCGCGCTGCACAACGTCGACTGGCGCGGCTGCGGGCTGAGCGATCTCGGACGGCCCGACGGCTTCCTTGAGCGCCAGCTCGACCGGTTGCCCCGCCTGATCGCCGGCGAGGACGGGGTGCTGGAGCAGCCGTTCGATGAGATCCGTGACCAGCTGCGTACCACGGTGCCCACAGCGGGTGAGCCGGCGCTGCTGCACGGCGACTTCCGGTTCGGCAACGTCATGCTCGCGCCCGACAGACCTGCCCGGCTCCTCGGCGTGCTCGACTGGGAGCTGGCCGGGATCGGCGACCCACTCGCGGACCTCGCCTACACGCTCGTTACATACGCCGTTCCCGGCGAGCCGCCGCACGCCCTGACTGAGATGTCCACGATGACGCTGCGCGCCGGCTTCCCGGGACGGGATGCGCTTGCCGCGCGCTACGCGACCGCCACTCGCCGGGAAGTGTCACAGTTGCCCTGGTATGAGGCGTTCCAGCTGTTCAAGCTCGCGATCCTCTTTGAATACAACCGCAGTAAGACCATCACGGGTGAAGGCGACCGCTACTACGCCGATCCCGCGCTCGTCGACGGTCTGCTCGCTGCCTGCCGACGCACACTGCGCCAAGTCGCGGGGTCAACGGCTGGAAAATCCTATTGACTAGCCTACCCGATCTAGTTTAGACCATGACCTGCTCGGAACAGCGAGGAAACCCCATGTCGAAGGTTCTTTACGAGAAACGCGGCGAGATCGCCTACATCACCCTCAACCGCCCCGACAAGCGCAACGCCATCGACACCGAGACCGATAACCTGCTTTTTCAGGCATGGACCGACTTCCGCGACGACCCGGACGTGCGGCTGGCTATTTTGACCGGTGCCGGTGACAAGGCGTTCTGCGCCGGTGCCGATCTGTCCTCCCATGTCGACGGCTGGTTGGAGAGCGGGCCGGGCCTCGGCCGAAGCGTGCTGGGACGCGGCTTCGCAGGGGGGATCACACGTGGGCTGCACCGCACCAACAAGCCGGTCATCGCCGCGCTCAACGGGTGGGTGATCGGCGGAGGCATCGAGTTGGCGCTCGCCTGCGACATCCGGGTCGCCGCCTCTGATATCCAGTTCGGCTTCTACCACATGCGGCGCGGCATGCACTTCGGGGACGGCGGGATCGTGCGGCTGGTCAACACCTGCGGCGTGGGCATCGCCATGGAGCTCGAGCTGATGGGCGAGCCGATCACCGCCGCGCAGGCCAAGGAGTACCACCTGGTCAACCGTATCGTCCCGCGTGAGGACCTGATGGCCACGGTGGAGGACATGGCGGCGAAGATCCTGCGTAACCCGCGGGTCGCGGTCGAATCGGCCAAGGAGACGATCCTCGAGGTCATCGGCCGGCCGCTGGACGACCAGCTGCGCCTCGAATGCCTGTACAGCTACTCCACCATGGGCGACCCCGAGATCGTTGATCGTAAGGACGCGTTCCTGGGTCGGCGGGATGTTGAAGGACGAGGCTGAGGGATGAGCCACGACAACGTTCGCTTCGGTGTGAACCTGATGCCACAGACGTGGGTGGACCAGCCCGTCAAGTCCGGTGCGGCCCTGCTGACGCACCGATCGCGCCTGTTCGACCGCATGGCAAGGGCCGGTATTGATCATGTGATGGTCGGCGACCACGTGATGTTCCATGGTGGGGTCGGCAATGACGGTCTGACCGATGCGGCGTCGGTGGTGACCGCCACCGATGAGCTGGATGTCTATCTGGCCGTCTACCTGATGGTGCTGCGCCACCCGCTGCTCGTCGCCCGCCAGATCCTGACGGTGGCGCAGTTCGCCCCCGGCCGTCTCTCGCTCGGCCTCGGCATCGGCGGTGACGATCGGCGGGAAGTCATCGCCTGCGGCGTCGACCCGAAAACCAGGGGGCGCAGAATGGACGAGTCACTTGGCATCGTCCGTCGCCTGTTGGCCGGAGAGACTGTCAGCTATGAGGGCGAGTTCTTCTCGTTGGACGAGGTACGGCTTCGACCCACGCCGGAGCAGCCGATCCCGCTGGTGGTGGGCGGACGTTCCAACGCCGCGCTGCGACGGGCGGGGCGACTGGGTGACGGCTGGCTCGGCATCTGGACCTCGGCCACGCGCTGCGCCGAGGCGATCGACGCCGTCCAGGCGCACGCGGTGGACGCGGGCCGCACCGATGTCGACTGGAAGCACGGCATGACGTTCTGGTGCGGGTTCGGCTCCGACCGGTCCGATGCGCGCAACAGGGTGGCCCCGGCGATGGAAGACCTCTACCGCACTCCGTTCGACAAATTCGAGTCCTACGTCCCCTACGGCACGGTGGAGGACGTGGCCGAGTTCGTCGCGCCTTTCATCGAAGCCGGTTGCACCACCTTCAACTTCATCCCGTTCGCGGGCAGTGACGAGGCCGGTATCGACGCCGTGGCCGATGTGCGCAAGCTGCTGCAGGGCGGTTCGTGATGGTCGCAGGCTACGATTCCGACTCGTTGGCGGAGGCCCATTCATGCTGAGTCACCGCAAGGTCTACGACGACGATCAGCGCATGTTCCGGCAGTCGGTCCGGCGCTTTGTCTCCAGCGAGATCGAGCCGAACTTCGAACGCTGGGAAGCCGCCGGCATCGTGGACCGCGAGTTGTGGCGGAAGGCCGGTGAGTCGGGCATCCTCTGCGCGCAGGTGCCTGAGGAGTATGGCGGCATCGGCGACTTCCGGTTCAACGCCGTGGTCATCGAGGAGTGCTCGTACGCCGGCTTTGCCGGACCTACCGGCAACTTTACCGCCCACAGCGACGTGAGCTGCGGATACATTCTCGATTACGGCAGCGAGAATATCCGGAAGACATGGCTGCCCCGCATGGTCAGCGGCGAGGCAGTGTGTGCGATCGCGATGAGCGAGCCGGCTGCCGGCAGCGACATCCGGGGCCTGCGCACCCGCGCGGTCCGCGACGGCGACGACTACGTCATCTCCGGCCAGAAGACATTCATCTCCAACGGCCAGCACTGCGACATCGCCGTCGTGGTGGCAAAGACCGATCCCGCCGCCGGTTCCCGTGGGATGAGTCTTTTCCTGGTGGAGGCCGACCGACCCGGCTTCAGCCGGGGACGCAATCTCGAGAAGCTCGGGCACCACAGTGCCGACACATCGGAGATATTTTTCGACAACGTCCGGGTGCCGGTCACCAACCTTTTGGGCCAGGAAGGCGGGGCGATGGCCGCGATGATGGCCGAGCTCCCCCAGGAGCGCCTCATCATCGCCGTCGCCTCGATCGCCGCCGCGCAGAAGGCGTTTGATATCACTGTGGACCATGTGCGTCAGCGTCGCGCCTTCGGCTCCGTGATCGGCGACATGCAGAACACCAGGTTCAAGCTGGCTGAGCTGAAGGCCGAGCTGCAGGTGGGATGGGTCTTCGTCGACCAGCGCCTGGCCGAGCTCGTACAGGGCGAGCTGACGAGCGATCGCGCGTCGATCGCGAAGATGTGGGTGAGCGAGATGCAGGGCCGCGTCGTCGACCAGTGCCTGCAGTTCTTCGGCGGATACAGCTTCATGCGCGAGTACGAGATCTGCCGCCTCTATGCCGACGCACGCGTACAACGGATCTATGGTGGTAGCAACGAGGTCATGCGAGAGATCATCGCGCGAACTCTCTAGACAACGACGTCAGAGCACCGAAGGGAGCGTCATGGCGGACAAGCGGATCTGGTGTGGGGTATGTGAGGCATCCTGTGGCCTCATCGCCACTGTACAGGACGGCAAGATTCTCACGCTGCGCCCGGACAAGGACCATCCACAGTCCCGCGGGTTCGCCTGTACCAAGGGCATCAATTTCCCTGACGTGCTGAACGATCCCGACCGGCTGCGTGACCCGGTGAAGCGCAACGCCGACGGCACGTTCACGACGGTCAGCTGGAACGAGGCGCTGGATGACATCGGCGTACGACTGAGATCGGTGATCAAATTATACGGCCGGGAGTCCGTCGGTATCGGCTTGGGTAATCCGAACGCTTGGAACTACGGTGCTTTTCTCACGCTGTTCGGTATGGCCGCCGCGTTGAAGACGAAGCACTTCTACACGGCCAGCTCCGTCGACATCAACAACTACTGGGTGGTCAGCCAGCTCCTGTACGGCAACAACCTGACCAACCCGATCCCCGACTTCGCCAGGACCGACTTCGCACTCATCCTCGGCGCCAACCCGGTCGTGTCGCACGGGTCGATGGCCACCATCGGTCGGATCCGCGAAACACTCCTGGAGATCCCGAAGCGGGGCGGGCGGGTCATCGTCGTCGATCCGCGCCGTACGGAGACCGCGCGCCTCTTCGAGCACGTTCCGATCCGCCCAGAGAGCGACGTCTGGCTGATCGCCGGAATGCTCAAGGTGATCGTCGATGCCGAGCTGGTGGACAGGATCCGACTGGCCACGCAAGCCAGCGGAGTCGAGTTTGCACTCGGGTTGGTACGGGACGTCGACCTTGACCGGGTCGAGGCTGAGACAGGCATCCCTCGAAGCACCGTCGAAAAGCTCGGCCGTGACCTGGCATCCGCCGGATCCGCCTGTGTCTACGGCCGATGCGGCGCCTCACTCGGACGTTTCTCCACCCTGACAAAATATTTCATCGACGTGCTCAACATCATCACGGGCAACCTCGACAGCCCGGGTGGCATGGTCTTCGCCCGGCCGATGGTCGACCTCGAACTGATGACCAAGGTTCTCCGCGCCAGTGGGTACGACCGCTGGCGTACCCGGGTCGATGGCATACCCGAGGTTCTCGGCACCTCGCCCTGGGCGACGTTCCCCCGCGAGGTGCACACGCCTGGGCGGGGTCAACTTCGCGCCATGGTGTGCGTCGCCACCAACGCCGCCACCACCTCGCCGGCCTGTGACGAGATGGAGCGCGCGTTCGCCGCGCTGGACCTGTTCGTATCGCTCGATCCGTACATCACCGAGACCAACCGACACGCCGACTACATCCTGCCACCCACCCTGTTGCTCGAACGCGAAGGTTTCCCCGTCTTCACACAGTCACACAACGCGGTGCCTTACGCCCAGTGGACCGATGCCGTCGCCGCGGCACCCCCGAACGTCCGGGACGACTGGCGCACGCTGGACGAGATCTGCAAGCGCATCGGACTCGTACCATCCCCGGCACCTGGGGCACAGCTCATGGGCAAGCTCGGAATCCGGGTACCTCCGCACGTCGGGGTGGACATCTTCATGAGGTTGGGTCCGGACGGCGACCTGTTCGGCCTGCGCCGCGGTGGTCTGAGCCGTAAGAAGCTGCTGAAGAACGACGGCGCGCTCAAACTCGGGGATAATTCCCCCACCGATGTGCTCCGTAAGCGTCTGCACACCAAGGATCATCTCGTACACCTGGAACATCCGCGATTCGCCGAGGAGATGCGGCGACTCACCACCTCCACGACAGTCGACGCCGACCACCCGCTCAAACTGTTCAGCATCCGCGAGGCACGCTCGCAGAACTCGTGGCTGCATAACATTCCTCGGTTGATGTCGGGCAATCGGTCGTGCCGGCTGAGGATGCACCCGGACGACGCTGGCAGTCGCGGGCTCTCAGATGGTACGGCCGTTCGGGTCGGTTCTCGCTGGGGCGAGATCGAAGTGTTGCTCGAAGTAACGGATGAGGTTATGCAAGGCTCCGTCGGGCTCAATCAACACTGGGGTCACAAGGGTGGTTGGCGTGTCGCGGTCGCCGCCGGTGGCGCACGCTACAACGACCTCGTGCCCAACGGCACCGAGACATTGGATGCCATCTCCGGCAACGCCTGGATCAATGGCATCGGAGTAGAGGTCACGTCGGTAGAGACGGTTTCTGTCGGGGCCCGTTCCAGGGCAGCGACCGACATGCTCACGGGATAGGCTGTGGCTGTCCCGGTGTTGTACTTGTACTTCTGATCGTGTAGGAGTGGCAGCGGCGTCCGGTCCAGATCTGAACCGTCCCGCCGCATCCCTCGGAGCGCACGGGCGGTGTCATCGGCTGATCTCCGGCAAGCAGGTCGTGGAGCGTTCCTGATCGGGTGGAACTACTGCTGGCTGACATGACAAGACCGTCCACCAAAAACGGTCACAACACCGGGCCCGCTCTTAATCGGTGTGACATCCCATCGCCTCACCCCGCTGCCACGTGCGCTTCACTCCTGTCTCCGCGGTTCCTAGTGTCCTGAGTCGTTAATTCGTTCGCAGTAGGCGGCGAGGGTCTCGAGGATCTGGTCCGCGGTCTTGGTCCAGATGAACGGCTTGGGGTCCTTGTTCCAGGCGTTGATCCACCGGCGGATGTCGGCTTCGAGTTCGACGACGGAGCGGTGGTGCTTTGGAGGTGATGGGAGCAAGGGCGGCTGCGAGCAACAGGCCGGCGTAGACAAGGCTGGTCACGATAAAACAACGGATTCCCAATATTATCTATGTACTGGTGGCTTTCCTATATATCCTGACAACGAAACGGCGCGGGTCCCGTGACGGGAGACCGCCATGCGGGGACGGTAAAGGCTGCGGGTGGGAGTCCGCCGCGTACCCGATGGTTCTCGCAAGTGGGCATCAAGCTGACTCGTGCCACCCAGGGCCAATGAACATACCCCCGCTGGGGGGTGTGTCACCCCTCACACTTGTGGCAAGCTTTCTGGAAACTCACCGTTAAGTGCGTGGCGCTGGATCGGTGCATTTGTCGCCGTGTCACAGTGACACGTCAGCGGTGCGGGAGATGCCAGAACGACCTCTGACCGAATTGCACGTCTGAACTGACAGGAGTACGCACGAGCGGGGTCGGAGTCATGGTAGGTGGATCACGGTGCACCTGTTTGTCAAATCGAAAAACGATCATATCTGTGGAGTGCGGACATCGCAAGGCTTTCCGGATGCACTGAGAAGCGGTCGAAGGAGCAATTCCGAACGGATCGCCATGGTGCGGACGACGCTGTCACCAAGTTGGTCGGAGGCAGTACGCGTTATCGGAAAATCTTGAAAGAGAGCGCGATCAGTGTTGTAGTCCGCTACGACATCTACCGACCATGATCCAGAATCAAACTTCTGATTGTCAGTGGATGTCTACCGTTTTAGGACTGGAACGGCAGGGAGATAATGATCATATTTGTGGAGGTGGCAGCCGGCTGCGGTCTGCTCGGCGGCGGGGTGGTTGAGAACGAGGGCTGCGAGTGGTGGTCTGATCCGAAGCCGCCGGTGACGGTACGGTGCCGGGTGTGCTCACCGGGATGTAAGTCGAGGATTTTCGCGGGGTACGACGCGACGCCGGTCGGGGAGAAAGACGCGATCCTGCGCTGGAAACGATTATGCCTGACACATGTTGTTGAATGGGCCAGGGCACGCGACGCAGGGGCGTTGGCGGGGTCATCGAAGCCGAAGGGCTGTCTGCCGACGGGTGACCGTGAACTAGAAGCTTTACGGGCGCGGCCGGGGCGGTTGGGAAAGGAACTGGCGAAGGCCCAGTCCGTGATCTATACGCAGGGAAAAGCTGCCGCGCTCTTGGGGGCACTCTCCGAGAGCGCAGCCGTCTACAACGACGATCCGAACTCGCGGCCGACCTCGAGCAGGTGACCGAGGATGCGATGGCCGCGCCGGCTCCGAGGGTCGATGTGGCGGCGCCGTGCAGGGCGTTGGGCCGATCGTGGACCGGCCATTACCGGCGACGCTGGACAAGCCGAACGCCGTCTCGTCCGGCGCCGAAAGCGTCTCGTGAGCGGGTGCAGCGGCGAGCGCTAAGCCTGGTCGAGCACGGGCAGGCCTTGACTGTCCTGCGCGACCCCCGGTTCGTTGACGCCAATCCGACGTGGGTGTGCGCAATTTTACTTGACGAGGGTGTCCACTCGTCCTTACAGCGGAGCATGTACCAGCCGCTCGCCGAGGCCGGTGAATCCGAAGAGCACCGTACTCAGGCCAGGCATCCCGTGCACGTCAGACCCGAGTTCTCGGCGGCCTGGTCCAACGAGATTCGTTCCCGGGACGCCACGAAGCTCCACAGCCCGGAGAGATGGATCTATTACTGTCTGTACATCATTGCCGATGTTTACAACCGCTGTGCCATCGGATGGATGCTCGCGGGGAAAGAAAACGAGGCGCTCGCCAGAACCCTGCCGATCGTCGACAGGTATGCGACGCGGGACATCGGCCGCGGCCGGCTGACCGTGCACGCCGACGGGAGCGGTTCGCCGCCCTCGAAACCGGTCGTGCTGTTGTTCGCCGACCCGGAAGTCATCCGATCGGATTTTTGGCTCTCCATGTCGAGTGACAGCCCTTATTTGGGACTCCAGTTCGCGACGACGAGATATCGTTTCGACTGCTCCGACGATGTCGAGACTCCTCACGCGCGCTGTCGGGTCTTCTTTGTCTGCCGCAACGGTCGCCGTCGGCGTTTCGGGCTCGAGCTGCTCACCCCGGCTGAGGCGCACTACGGCCAGGCCAGGGCCATCCGAATGGCCTGCGTTGCCGTTCTTCCAGGTAGCGGCCTTCCAAGGGGTTCGTCCGCCGCCTACCGACGTCGCCACAACTCCCCGTACCAATGTTTATGAACCCGTCGCCTCATGTCCCGGACAGACGGGCCCTGGTGGCGCCGAACCGACCAGTAGAAATTTACCCAGGATGCTGTCCTGAAAAGATTGACGGATTCCGCTCCGGAGCGTCAACCGAAGGGAGTAACGCAGCTGCGGACTTCGCTCCATGAGCGTAAAAAGATTGTCTGCGAGAGTCGGAAAATCGTGAGCCGATAGGCTGCATATCAACTATTCAGGGAGTGTTTATGAGCCCAGTTGCTGGAGCGATATCTGGAAGGCACGGCTCGAGGCCAGGCCAGGCCCGTGCTTTACCGGAACTCGGGGCGGATGCTGTCGCCCGGCTTCCCTCGCCCCTGCGGCGACTGCTGGTCGAGATCGGACAGCTCGGTCAGTTGCTCGGCCAGATATTCTTCACCGCCGTGCGGAATCCGCGGGGTTACTGGTTGGATACGCTTGATGAAATCTACTCGATGTTGCGTTATTGTTGGATACCCGTCTTCGTGTCAATCGGCGGGTTCGTTTTTCTCATGTCAAATTATTCGTATAATCTCGTTAGTTTAATCGGTGCGCAAAGTCGAGTCAGCACGTACCTGGTCATGGCCGTCACACGAGAAATTTCGCCGTTCTGCACCGGTATGGCCGTGGCAGGAGTCATGGGCGCAGCAATGACGGCCGACCTGGGCGCTCGTCGCGTCCGGGAAGAGCTCGATGCGATGAGGGTGCTGGGTGTCGATGTCGTGCGCACCCTGGTATTACCGCGAGTTCTGGCAATCACAGTCATGACGGTTGCGTTCGCGCTGGTCGGCCTGCTCATGGGACTGGGTATGGGCTTAACGGCGGCCACAGTGGTGGGCAACAGTTCCGTTGCTTCTTTCATGGGTAACTTCCTGTCCATCATGACCACCCCCGAGCTGGTCGGACTCCTCGCCAAGATCGCTTTCACCGGGCTGTTCATCGGCGTGATCTGCGCTAAGAAAGGTCTTACCGCGAGTGGTGGGCCGGAGGGTGTTGGCAAGGCGGTCAACCAAGCGGTCGTCATTTGTTTCATCGCTGTTTGGATCATCAATTTCAATGTCAATGCAATCATGCTCGGCCTGAACCCCGACATGCTGGTTAACCGGTAAAGGAGGTTGGTAGTGACAATAACTGACGACAAGGAAAGCCCGCCTCCCCCAGCAAATGCGTCACGCTCCGGTTCGCTACGAACTTCTGACCGTGACAGCCAGCATTTGATTGAGGATGTCGGCGGCGCTGTGATCTTCATTGGGAAGATCTTGCGTGCCTTGCCGGAAGCGCGCAGCTACATGTCCGAGGTCTTACGGCAGGCCGGCATTCTGATTATTTCCAGCTCGGCGATCATCTGGACCCTGATGATGGTGCTGGGTGCCGAAGGCTCGCTGGAAGGTCACTATCTACTCAGACAGCTGGGTGCTGCGGACTACACGGCAATCTTTACTTCCACAGGGGAGTACTCGGCAGGTCCGTCAATTTTTGGATGGATTCTGGCTGCCAAGGTCGGGTGCGGTCTGGTAGCCGAGCTTGGATCGATGCGGATCAGCGAAGAAATCGATGCTCTCGAAGTCATGGGCATCGGTTCATTAGCTTATCTCGTAAGCACCAGAATCTTGGCAATTTTTCTCGTGATGCCATTTCTACTTATTGTTGGCTTCGGATTGATGTTCCTTACAAGTCATGTCTTGAGCATTTATTTTTTCCACAGCGTCTCGGCCGGCGGCTATGAGACCGTCTTTTGGACGTTCATGACTCAGATGGACTTCCTCGGAGCAGTGGCATGTTCGATGCTGATGGGCGTCGGAATTGTCATCGTCGGCTGCTACTACGGGTACACGGCGAGTGGCGGACCGGTCGGAGTGGGTAGGAACACCGCGAAGTCAATGATTATCAACATGGTTGTCGTTGCCGTGATCGGCGTTATTTCCCAGCGTCTTTTCTTCGGTGGTCTTACCCGTGCGCCGATTGGGCACTGAAACGGTGTCCGGCGCCGAGTTCATCTCTGCGTTCTGAGAGGAAATTGCATGTACAGTGACGACCAGACAGATAATCAGATGTTCGCCGGGGAACAGTCGGAGGTCATCTATAGCGACCCACCAGATGATGTCCGGCACGCCGTGAGAATACGTAACGTACGAAAAGCGTTCGGCTCCTTCCGGGTACTTGATGGTCTGAATATCGATTTTGCGGACGACGCCATCACTACAGTTCTTGGACCGTCCGGTACGGGTAAGAGCGTTCTCCTGAAGCATATCGTGGGCCTTTTGGAGCCAGATTCTGGACAAGTCCTGGTCTTCGATCAGGATATTTGGTCCGCGAGTGAGCGGGAACGGCAGGAGTTGCGCAAGAGATTCGGTGTTCTTTTCCAGGACGGTGCTCTTTTCGGCTCGATGAACGTGTATGACAACGTTGCATTTCCGCTTCGTAAGCACACGGATATGCGCGAGACAAAAATTCGCGAACTGGTCATGAGAAGGTTAGAAGAGGTTGGTTTGCTAGCTGCTGCGACAAAAATGCCTGGCGAGATATCTGGTGGTATGAAGAAGCGTGCTGGTTTCGCTCGTGCGCTTGTTGTAAGTCCCAAGGTCGTTCTTTTCGACGAGCCGGATTCCGGTCTTGATCCGGTGCGGACCAGCCTGCTAAACGATCTTATTTTAAAAATACACCAAGAACATAAAGGGACGTATGTGCTGGTCACGCATGATATCCAGACCGCTCGGAAGGTGAGTGACCGCATCGGCGTCATCTGGAAAGGAAAACTTGTTCAGTACGGCCCGACAGAGGAAGTGTTCAACTCGCCCGACCCGTTCGTCCGCCAGTTCCTGGCAGGCAAGTCTGCCGGGCCATTGGGAATGGATTAGAAAATGAGGCGACGCTCGGTATTAGCAGTAGTCGCTGTTGTCGTCGCACTCGGTGTGGGGGCCTACGCACTCATTTCCAGAACCAACGACTATACGGTGAAAATCGTGGTTCCTTCGGCAGCGCAGCTGCTCCAAGGGTCACCGGTCTGGATCGATGGCGTGCACGCCGGCTCGGTCAAGAGCCTGCGGGTAAGCGACGGCAAAGCAATCATCGAAGCGAGCCTTTCGCATGACTTCGCGCCGCTGCATGATGGAACGACGTCCCGGGTGGAGTGGAACTCCGTGGTGGGGGAGAGGATGCTGACTCTGTACCCTGGGCCGTCGAAGAACCCGGTGATACCGAACGGTGCGATGTTCGAGGCCGACTCGAAGCAGGTTGAGGTCGATCAGATCCTGGCGATGCTCGACAAGCCGACCCGGGATCGTCTGGTGTCACTGATCGGCGAGTTGAATGATACGACGTCTGGTCAGGAACAGGAGCTCAAAGCCACTCTGGCCAGCGCTGGCCCTGCCGTCAACGCTCTAGGCGAGGTCCTTAAAGGGATTGGTCAGGATGGCCCGGCGATTCGTGACCTCGTCACCCAGTTGGACAAGACGACTGCGGTGGCCGCAGCCCACAGCAACGACCTGTCGGGAACGGTCAAGGACCTGAGCGCTGTCACAGGTGCGGTGGCGCAAAAGCAGTCGCAGCTCTCGGGCACCCTGAAGGAACTACCGCCAACACTGCAGGCCGCTGAGGGAACTCTTGGTCATGTCCCAGCGGCCGGTGACGCAACCATTCCACTATTAGTGGATCTGAAACCAGCCACAGGTCAACTGGCCTCGGTGAGCCGAAACCTGAGTCCAGTACTGCAGGATCTGCGCCCAGTCGTTGCTGATCTACGACCAGCGCTGGCCGCTGCGCAGCAGCTGCTGGGTCAGACGCCCGGCCTGCTCGACACCGCGCACCAGGTCTTGCCGCCAGTGCGGGATACATTGGTCAGCTATGCGCCGACGGTGGCTTACCTGCGACCCTATACACCTGAGTTGATCGGTTGGTTGCACAACTTCGGACAGAGTTTCGCTGAGTACGATTCTCAGGGCCACTTCTGGGCCGCGACCGTGGCCCCGGGTACGAACGCCCTGAACGACAGTTTGATCCAGCCACCTGGTTCGTACACGTCAGCCCGGCCCAATCCGGGTTCGGTCGTCGGACAACCATGGACCGATGCCCATGGGAGCGGTATGAGATGAGCAGCTCTCGATCAAAACGATTTGTGCTCAGTGCGATTGTGATAGCCGTGGCCGCGGGCGTCGCAGCCACCACCATGGGGCCGATCGGGAACAACGACCAGGACTCGATTCTTACCGCGTCCTTCACCGATGCCTGGCCGATCGTGGCAGGTAACCGGGTCAAGGCGGCGGGGGTCGACATAGGTACGGTCAAATCCGTGAGCCTCCAAGGTGGCCGCGCTGTCGTGCAGATGGAGATCCAGAATGCTCTACGTCCATTGCACGAGGACGCTCGGGCGAGCATCGAATCGAAGAACCTGCTCGGCGAGCGTTTTATCAGTATCGATCCCGGCTCACCAGACGCACCCGAGCTCGGGGAACCGGCGGTGATCGACACATCCCACACCAGTCGGGCTGTCGATCTTCAAGAGGTGCTCAATTCTCTCGACACACCGACCGCTACAGCGCTGGGTGCATTGCTGACCTCGTTGGGTGAAGGTGTTGACGGCAACGGGGAAGAGATCGCTGGAACCATCAAGGCTTTGGCTCCGGCGATGCAGCAGTCCGGCGAACTGGCGCAGATCCTTGACGAGCAGAATTCGCTACTGACTCGTCTTGTAGATCAAGCACGGCCGGTGGCGAATGCGCTCGCGGGTAATCGTGGCAGTGATTTGGACAAGCTCGTGGACTCGAGCACGCAAACGATGACGGTAGTGTCCGCGCAGCAACAGGCTGTGAACGATACTATCCGCCAGCTGCCGGCTACCCTGGTCCAGGCGCGAGCGACGTTGGTGCAGTTGTCCGGCGTCGCTGAGCCGACCACTGCAACACTGTCGTCGCTGCGGCCGATCACTGACAAGTTGACCGATGTGAGTTCAGAACTGCGCCAGTTCTCAGAAGCCGCGGATCCCGCGCTTGCCTCGTTGCAGCCTGTGTTGGATCGTGGGAACGCAATGCTCGACGAAGCAGCACCACTGGTTCACTCGTTGCTCCCCGCAGGTGGCGAACTGCGTGACGTGGCGCAGTCGGGCAGGCAGCTGGCCGAGAACATCCTTGGAGATCATCTGACTCAGTTGATGGAGTTCATGAAGGGGTGGGCATTAGCCACTTCGGACTATGACGCCATCAGCCATTATTTCAAGGCGATCCTGCCGATTTCTCCGAGCCCGTTGTCGCGAGCGATCGCCGGGCCGGTGCCAGGTCTGCCGGATAATCCGGTGTCGAATCTGCCCCTGCCGACGGTACCTCGTCTGCCATTGCCCGGCAGGACCGGTGACAGCAGCGATGGCAACAGCGCAACCGGGTTGACCCAGAGGCAGGAGAAATCATTGCTGGGTCAACTTCTTGGAGGGCTGTGATGGTTACACCGGAAGCACGAAAAAATGCCCGTTCGGTTGGCGTGAGCCTCATTGTCCTGATGCTCGTGGGTGTAGGAATTTATATCGCGTCCACGGCTCAGACTGGTTTACCGCTAACCCAGAGAACTACGGTCAAGGCTTCGGTTGACAACATTAACACGCTTTCTGTGAATGATGAGGTGCGTCAGCGGAGCAAGCGGATCGGAAGAGTCAGCGCAATCGACTTCATCGATGGCAGGGCTCTTGTCACGATGAAGCTTGAAGGTGATCACAAAATATACAACGACGCACATGCGGCGGTATGGGACACGTCGGCTCTGGCGCAGAAATTCATCGAGCTGGATCCCGGTACCTCGGCTGCGGGAAGGCTCGGGGACAAGGTTATTCCGGTGACCCAGACCACGGGATCGTCTGACCTTCAGCAGCTGCTCGGAGTGTTGGATCCGGAGACTCGTACGCAAGCCAGCAGCACCATTCGCGAAATAGGTGGCGGAGTAGCTGGTCACAGTCAGGATATTCATAATTTTCTCGATATATCGCAGGATCTTCTTGATGACCTGAGCACCACGGCCAACACGCTGGCATCAGACCAGATGGATCTGCCCGCGCTGCTGCGCAGCGCCGATCAGCTGGTGAGCCGTTTCAACGGCCGAGAAGAACAGATCAGCGCACTGGTGCAGCAGACAGATTCTACCCTGCGTGGTATCACGGTGGATCAGGGAAAATCGTTGGAGACGGCACTGGCGAAAACTCCTACCACGTTGCAGGAGGTTCGCGACGCGCTTCACTCTCTCGATACGCCACTGGCAGATCTCCAGGTCGCGATGACGAGCCTTGAGCCGGGCGCCGCCTCCTTGGGACAGTCCACACCAGACCTGCGCGGTGTGTTGCGTGAAGCAGTTCCGGTCCTTGGAAAGGTGCCAGGAGTCTCCGAGCACGCAGAACCCGCGGTAGAGGACTTGCGGCACACGTTCGCTGATGCGCGTCCGCTGGCGCCCAAGGTGACTGATGCGCTCGGCTACCTGGCCACTCCGCTTGGAGTGCTTGTACCTTACGGTCCCGAGATCGGACAGTTCTTCGTTCGCGGCCACAGCTTCGTGTCCGAAGGCCCGGCTTCTGGAATTCGATTTGCCCGCCTGAGTCCAAATGTCGGAGTCGGGAGTGTGACCGGTGGGCTGTATAGATCGGACGACTTCCCGCGCAATGATTACCCGAAACCGGGTGAGGCCACGCGCGATCGGGCCACGACCGGCCTACCTCCTGGCTTGTTGCCGAGTGGAGGGCACCGATGAGTTTCATACAACGGTCCACTCGTGGCATCAGACGGCGGGTTACCATATCGCATAGAACGGTGGGTATCGGTGTTTTCGTTGTGATACTCCTGTTCGGCGCCGCGGTGTTTCAGATGGACAAGATCACAACAACGCTCGGCTCGGGCGACACAATTCAGGCGGAGTTCAGCCGCGGATACAAACTCGAGGAGTATCACAGCGAGGTAAGAGTTGCCGATGCGACGGTCGGCAAGGTCACAGGTGTCAAGCAGACCGATCACGGAACCGTAGTGGTGTCCATGAAGGTCGACAATGATGTGCGTGACATCTTGAGAACTGCCCCGGGCGCGGCCGTGCGGCCCACCACGCTGCTCGGCGGCGTTTACTACGTGTCGCTGGTTCCCGGTGGTGCGAACGGCAGATTCGACGGCAGCACGATACCTGTTCAGCGAACCTCTGTAGCCGTCGAGCTGGACAAGGTTCTTTCGGCTGTGACTCCACCGGCGCAGAAAGGCGTGCAATCTTCGATTGACCAGCTGGACGAGACCCTACGTCAGGGTGGAAAGGAGTCCGTCAGGGCCTTGCTCAAGGATGCACCCGGCGCCCTTCAACCCGCCGGTGAGGTGCTTGACGCGGCTCGTGGCACGCAGCCGGAGACAGATCTTGCCGAGCTGGTGAGTGGATTGGAGACGGCGACGGTAGCGCTGAACCGAACTGATGGTCAGCTAAGTTCGATCTTTACGAATCTGCACCGCATCACGGCGGCGTTGGCTGCTGGGAGTCAACCGCTGGCCGAGTCGGTGAAAACGCTGCCGGACACGCTGCGAACGACCCGAACCGGCATGGATGATCTTCGCGTCAGTCTGGATCTCCTGACATCCACCGCCGGGTCGCTCCGGCCGACAGCAAAATCGTTGAACTCTTTGTTGCAGGAGCTCGATCCGGTACTGGTTCAGACACGCCCCCTGGTGAGTGATACTCGAACGTTGCTGACGGACCTGCGTCCGCTGGTGCAGGAGCTGATTCCTACCGCTGACAGGGCGACGCAGGTTCTGACGAATGTTCGAGGTCCGGTACTCGATCGAATCAACGGCCCGATCAAGCAAATGGTGCTCTCACCCTGGCAGGGAAGCGGCGTATACCAGGGTGGCGGAAACAGCAATCGTTTCTATGAAGAGCTGGGTTACCTCGGGGTCAACGGCGCGAAGGTTTTCCAGACACACGACCAGAACGGTACTCAAGGACGTCTGATGGCTGGTGTCAGTGGCAGGACGTTGGGTGGATCCGTCGTCCCGATGAGTCTGGAGCAGTATCTGGAGACCCTCGGGGTAGGCCAGCCGCCTGGCCCGCGAAGCAGTTCAGGCGGCCTGCTGCAGTTTCTGATGCTGCCGGAGGAACCACGATGAAACTATCGATGGGCCGGATCTGGGAGCGTCTGCGGACGGTCCCCGGTCTTGGCCGTGACGTCGGCGCCGTCACGGCAATGATCTTGGCTGCCATTGTCGCGATATACATCATGCAGTCCAAGATGTCGATAACCTGGCCGTGGACGGATCATCAGACTATACGTGCCGAATTCGAGTCGATAGCTGGGGTCAACCCGAAGAGTTCACCCAAGGTGACCATCGCCGGAGTGACGGTTGGCAAGGTCTTGGACGCGCATCCGACCCGACAGGGTACTGCAATCCTCGACCTTGAGATCGGTGGCGGACACCGGATCTATGACAACGCTCATGCGGTACTGCGCCCGAAGAACCCGCTTAACGATATGACGATCGAAATCAACCCGGGTGGCCCCCCGGGCAAGCCTCTTCAGAAGAAAGGGCTGATTCCCCTCGGCCATACCGAGCGGCCGGTTCAGGCGGACGAGGTGCTGCAGCACCTCGACGAGCGGACCCAGCTGGCGGTGACAAATCTGCTGGTCCAGTCTGATGTGGCGCTGGTTCGCGCACCCGAGGAACTGCCTGCAGGGCTGCAGGAAACTGATAACACGCTGGTGAAGATGCGGCCGGTGCTCGAAGCGTTGCAAACACGACGAGAAAAGATCAGCCAGCTGGTAACGGCGTTGGCGCAGATCGCGGGCGCGGTGGGGAAGAACGATCAGCGAATCGCGCAGCTCGTCGACTCGACGCAGCAGACCCTGTCGGTGCTCGCGAACAATGATCACGACCTGCAGGCCAGCCTCGAGCAGCTTCCTGGGTTGAGCGACGATCTTCGTCAGGCAATGACGAGCACTCAACATCTGACCACCCAGCTCAATCCGACACTGACTGGTCTCGGTGTCGCGTCCAAGAGTCTGCCGGGCACGCTTGACAGATTCAAGAAAACTGTTGATCAGCTCGATACGACCGTCGACAAGGGCCGGCCGGTGGTCGCGAAAGCGAAGCCGGTGGTCGCCGACCTGCGGCCGCTCATCGCCAACATCAACCCGTCGTTCAGTGATCTGCTGCCGGTGACCAACAGCCTGAAGCAGGACACCCAGACACTGATTCGCTATGAGGACGACATTCGGGCGTTTATTTACAACACGTCGTCGGTGTTCGGTGCGGGCGACAGCCCTGAGACCGGAATCATTCGTGGTCATCTGGTGATCCCGCTGCCCGACGGCGGTCTCCTTCCTGGCGGGCGGGACGGTTACGCACCGGGCCCTGAAAACGGCCTCGAAGGAGGAAATCGGTGATCTTGATGGGGCGATTGGGGCGGCTTGCCATCGTGGCTGGCTTCCTCGGCATCAGCGTGGCCGTGTTCGTCTACTTCCTTGCCGGCACGGAGACCAATGTGCCCATCGTGGAGTCCAAAGGGCGCATGGCTGCCATCATGCTGCAAGACGTCGACAATCTTGTGCCGGCGAGCCGGGTTGAGATAGCCGGCGTCAAGGTTGGCGAAGTGCGGAGCACGACCCAGGAGCCGGATGGCGTGCGTGTGGAGTTCGCCATCACCGACCCGAAGATTGTTCCGCTGCATCAGGGCGTCACAGTCCGGGTCGGCGCGCGCTCGATAGTCGAAGATAGCTACCTGGATATAACCGATGGTCATGGAGCGCCACTGCCCGATGGAACCGTTATTCCATCCAGCGATGTGCGACCCAGCACCCAGCTGGGCGACGTTCTGCGAAGTCTTGGCCCGCAGGCGCGGCAGGATCTTGGAAGCCTGATCCGTTCCGTCGGCGAGAGTACCCGGGGAACCCAGCAGAATATGGACGCGACTGTTGCTGGATTGGGGGACCTCGGCCGCGAAGGGCACACCGCGCTGGATGCCATCGCCGCGCAGTCGGAAGACCTGCGTAAGTTGGGCGGGCAAACCGAAAGGCTGCTGCGGGCGTTGGACACCGGAGAGGGCCAGATCGCCACGCTGGTCAGCAACGGGGAGCGGCTGACCGAGGCGACAGCTGGACAGCTTCAATCGATCGAGAACACGATGCGGATGCTGCCAGGGGTGCTGGATAAGGCAAAGAGCGCAGCCGGCACGATCGGTGACCTGTCTGCAGCACTCGGTCCGGTCGCGGCCAATTTGAAAGATGCGTCACCATTCCTGAGCACGGCTCTGGACCAGTTGCCAGCAACTACCCAGGATCTGCGTGGGCTGTTACCCGCGCTATCTGGAACTCTGGACCTCGCGCCAGCGACCCTGGACAGGGTGCCGACTTTGGGTACGGATGTCCGGAACATAGTTCCGGACGCCCGGGAAATCCTCCGTGACGCAAATCCCGTGCTCGCGTATGCCCAGCCCTATGGACTGGAGCTGGCAGCCTTCTTCGCGAACTTCAACGCGGTGTTGCAATACACCGACGAGAAGGGGGTTCACTATGCCCGCCTGCTTCCACATATCAATCTACAGTCGGTTCAGTCACCACTGAATCTCAACATCCTCGGGACCTACAACAACCCGCTCCCGCCGCCGGGAAGCGGCTCGGTGCCCGGACCGTTCACCGGCAAGTACCCACGAGTGGAACGAGCCCCTGAATGAGATTGGTCAGGCCAGCTTCGGGTGGCCGTGTCGGCAGGTGGATCGCGAGGCTCCGGCCTCGGGTCCACCTGGCCCGGCCGACCAGCAAGCAGCTCATGGCCGTCGTGCTGCTTGTGGCCACCTCTGTCGCTGTTGTCACCGGTCTGCTGAAGCTACGGAGCGATACCAGTCCAGAATCGTTCCTGCCTCATAATGACCCCTCCCTAAGTTCGCTTGAGGATGCGGCCAGATCATTCGGTGGTGACCCGATCATTGTTCTAGTCGAATCGTCGGAGCCGCTGCAGCTGCTGGGAACTGATCAACTGCCGAAGATGCTTGCGTTGGAGGGCGAGCTGGTACGGCTACCGAATGTTGCGACCGTTTACGGTCCCGCCACGGTGTTGAACCAGATCGCAGCTTCCGCCCAGAACCTGCTCGCGACGCTGGCCGGTCGACGGGACGTTCTGGCTGCCCAGGCAGAGCAGCAGGCCCGAAGCCAGGGTGCGTCTGAACAAAAGGCTGCCGCGGCTCGTGACGACGCGGTTGCCGCGTTCGACCAGCGATATGGGGCGCTCCTTGTTCAGGGCTTGCCGGCAGGGCTCCCCACTCTTCACAACCCGAACTTCGTTACGCGAGTCATCTTCGATCAAGCCGGTGCTCCTCGACCCCAATGGGCGCTCGTCGTTCCCAAACCGAACGCTGTCGCTATTCTTGTCCGTCCGCGCGAGACACTGGATCAGACAGGCACCGAACGACTTGTCTCCGCCGTGCGATCCACGGTGGACCATGCGGGGCTCACCACCACGCGAACAACTGTCACCGGAGTCCCGGCGGTGACGGCGGCACTGGGCAATCGGATCAGGTTGGAGATACCACTGCTTGGTGCACTCGCGGTGGTACTGATCGCCGTCTGTTACCTGCTCGTACCGTGGATCCGACCGAGACGGTATCGACTCGTTCCGCTCGTCACGACGCTCTGTGCGACCGCGTTGGTTCTGGCCGCCTTCGGATGGCTGAGCCGCCCGCTTTCACTCGGGGTCATTGCCTTCCTGCCCATCCTGGTGGGGATCGCCAGTGACTACCCGGCTTATCTGACCCAACCCGGTCCACGGCGGCAAGTGATCGTGGCGGCGTTCGCCAGCTCGACCGCCTTTGCTTCTCTGGCGATTTCGCCTTTGCCCTTCGTACGGGATCTCGGACTTGCGCTGGCCGGCGGACTGCTGGTTGCGTTGGGTCTCGGGCTCGTGGTTGGTCGTCGTCTTGTTCGGATGGCGTCGATTTCATCGGCCAGCCCGGTAGCGGCACACCTGGCGGATCTTTCCGAACGACCACGAGTTCCTGTCTGGAAGCGGATCTCCATACTGGCAGCGGTAGTTACCGTCGCATCGCTTGGCTGGTTCGCTTTACCCCACGTCGAGATCGAGGCGCAGCCGGATCGACTTGCCTCGGGGCTGTCCGCGTTGGACGACGTCAGCTACGCCCAGCAGACGCTCGGCGGGTCAGGCGAGGTCCAACTGGTAATGCGCGGTCCAGATGTTCTTGCTCCGGACGCGCTGGCGTGGATGAAACGTACCGAGGACCAGCTCGTCCTGCAGTACGGGAACCAGCTTAAAGCAGTTTTGAGTCCGTCCAGCCTGTTCAGTTTTCTGGGTGCGTCACCGACGCCGCAGGAGGTGGCGGCAGGAACGCAGCTTCTGCCCAGTTACCTCACGAATTCAGTGGTACGCGGCGACCGACAGCGAGCCACTATGATATTTTTGTTGAAACTTCAGGACCTCCATGATCAGAAACTTCTGTTTGACAGTGTCCGATCGGTCATTCCACCTCCGCCGCATGAATTTGACATCGATCTGGTCGGGTTGCCGGTGGTGGCGGCCCGCGGCTACCAGTTGCTCGTAGAATTGCCCTATCTGCCCAGTCTCGTCGGTATTTTCAGCGCCGGTCTGGTGCTTCTCATCGGCCTTCGTCGACGCTCCGACGCGTTACGAGCCGTCTTCGCTGCTGGCTTGGCCACCGGGTGGGGCCTGGGGGCGGTTTGGGTGCTGGGGATGTCGGTCACCCCACTCACGCTCGCGCTCGGTTCGCTGACTACAGCAACCGCGTGTGAGTTCACTGTGATGCTCAGCAGCGGGTTGAGTGGTAGACGCCTACAGTTACACCGTACCGTCCTCGCGGCAGCGATGGCTGCTGCCCTCGGCTACGCCGCCTTGGCCGCGTCTCGTCTGGAGATGGTCCGAGAGTTCGGGCTCTTGATGGCCGGCAGCGTTGGGTTGTCGTTCGTGGCCGCTCGGCTCGTCGTTGTACTCATCCCGTGGTCACACACACGGGCTCATGATCAAATTTTCTCATCGTGGCCGCTTGCGACAGAAATGAAAAAGGTGGAGGTATGAAGGTAGGTGCTCTCGCATTTTGCTTACAGCTGCCCGTCCGGCTTTCGAGTGCGCTTCGTCGTCTGCTTCCGGCCAGCAAGCGGTGGAGAGTCACCAGCCTTGTAGCGCTGGTGGCCATTGTTGTCGGTGTCGTATCCCTCTTGGTAGTTGGCCGGTTGACCGGCCTTCCGAATGGCGTGGCACTACGTGTTGGTGACACGAACGTCACGATGCAACAGGTAAATTATCGAATGGATGTTCTGAAGGCGTTGTACGGCGTCCAGTCGCCCGGAAACGAAAAAGGGAGAGACGCCTTTCGGCGGGATTCGGCTAAGGCAGTCGCAGTAAGCATGGTTCTTGATAACGAGGCGCGTTCCCGGAATATTGTCATTTCGGATAAATCGGCACGCGATGTTCTGACAGAGATGATCAATGGGCAGCTAGAGGGCGATCGTCAGTCGTTCATCGATCTGCTCCGCCAGTATGGGGCATCGGAACAGGACGTCATAGATGAGATCAAGCGACAGCAAAGCGTAGACAGGCTCTTCCATCAGGTCGGCTTTGGTACGACGTCTCAGGTAACCGACGGCGATATCCGTAAATACTATGACGACCACAAGAGCGCTATGGTGACGCCAGAGCGACGATCGATACAGAATATCGTCGTGGTGAACGAAGATCAGGCCAAGAATGTGCTCGAGGAAGCCCGCTCCGGAAGCGACTTCTCGGCATTAGTGAAACAATATTCCATTGACGAAAGCACGAAGAACTCTAATGGCAGGCTAGGCCTGGTGGAAAAAGGTCAGCTGGAGGAGCCGTACGCGAGTCAAGCCTTTACCGTGCCCATTGGCACGGTGTTCGGGCCTGTGAAGACATCGCATGGTTGGAACGTGGCTCACGTGCTCGAGGCTCAACCTGCTACTCCGCTGGAATTCGAGCAGATCAAGGATCGGCTGAGTCAGCAGCTTCACTGGGAGAAGGCTACCGACACGTGGCGTAAATGGCTCGGCAACGCGATCAAAAACGCTCACGTGCAGTATGCAGACAACTATCGTCCATCTGATCCTGATGCGTCGCCGCCGGTTCCGTCGACGTCGCCGCAGGCGAGCAGTGTTCAGCCGACCGAGTCTGGAAAAGGTCCATGACAGCCGAAGGTGTGGGCGATCTCGTTATTCCCCAGGGCTGCGAGCAGGTAGTTCCCCGGGTGGCCCATGGTGTTGATGTTAGCTGGGGTTCGCGGTGACCGGGGGGACGGCGGCCGTCTTTGGGCGTTTGTTGGGTCGGTAGCTGTGGCCGTTCATGAAGATCTGGTGGCTGGCGTTGACGAGCCGGTCGAGGAGGGATTCGGCGACGACGGGGTTCGGGAACAGGGGGTACCAGTCGACGGGTGACCGGTTCGAGGTCAGGATCATCGGTTTCCCGGCGCGTTCACGGACCAGCTTGTAGAGGTCGTCGGCCTGGGTCGCGGTGAGCTCGCGTATGGCGAAGTCGTCGAGGACCAGGACGGTGGGGCGGGCGAGTTCGGCGAGGCGGCGGGTCCAGGTGCCGTCGGCGTGGCCGCCGGCGAGGTCGGCCAGGACACGGGACAGCGTGGTGAAGCGGACGTCGGCGCCGGCGCGGATGGCCTGGTGGCCCAGGGCCTGGGCGATGTGGGTTTTGCCGACGCCGACGGGGCCGAACAGGATGACCGACTCGCCGGCGGCGAGCCAGCGCAGGGCGGCGAGGTCGCGGATCTGGGCGGCGGGCAGTTTCGGGTTGGCGGTGAAGTCGAACCCTTCGAGGGTGGCCTGTTCGGGGAAGCGGGCGCGGCGCAGCCGCCGGGCCAGCGCGGTGGCGTCGCGGCGGGTGATCTCCTCCTGGCAGAGGACCTGGAGGAACTCCAGGTGGCCGAGCTGGCCGGCACCGGCCTGGGCGAGGCGGGCGTCGAGGGTGTCGAGCATCTCGGACAGTTTCAGGGTGCGCAGCGTGCTGCGGAGACCGGTCCGGTCGACGACGGCGGGCGGGACGGTGCTGGTCATGGTAGGTGTTCCTGTCGTCTTGGTGCTGGTGGCCGGGGGGACGGCGACCCCGCCGGTCGCGGTGGCCGTGGCCGGCGGGGTCGCGGCGGTCACGAGGCCTCTTCCGCCGGGTCGGGGCTGGTCATGGTGGCCGGGGTCGTGACGTCGCCGGTGGGCGGGACGGCCAGGGGGATGACGTCGGCGAACAGCGCGGCGGGTCCGTGCAGGAACGTCGCCGCCCCGCCGTCCCCGGCCGATGGCGGCGCCGGGATGGTCTCGGTGCCGGCGGCGAGGATGCCCTTGACCGTGCGGTAGGACGGGTCCCCGGCGGCGATCGCCTTGGCGCAGGCCGCCTCGAGCCGGGCCGGGTTGTGTCGGTCGGCCAGGCCGATGACGCCCTGGGCGGCGCGCAGCCGGTAGAGCGCGTTCTCGGCCAGCAGGGCGGCGACGAGCAGGGCGCAGGCGGGACCGATCCGCTCGGCCTGGGCGCGGCACCAGGTCGGGCTCCGCATGTGGAAGGCGATCTTCTCGGGTGGGTAGTCGTTCAGGTCGGTCTGCTTGCCCCGCTCCTTACGGGGGTGGGTTTTAACGAGCTGCCCGTCGAGGAAGAACCGCACCATGGCGCCGGTGGAGCGGGCATGGACGCTCTGGCCGAGATAGCGCCAGGGCAGGGAGTAGAGGACGCCGTCGACGCGGGCGTGGATGTCCGGGGGCGACCTTCGCCGTCGAGCATCGCGCGGCCACGAACGGCGACGGCGGCAGCGGCCGCAACGCCTCCCGCTCCACGGCGTCGAAGACGGCCAGCGGAGCGGCGCCGTCCAGCAGCCGGCGCACCCGGACGCCCGCGACCTCGACGCACCAACGGACGGCTTCGGCACGCATCTGTTCGAGTGAGCCGAACTGTCGGCCCCGCCAGAACGAGCCGCGGACGTAGGGCATCTGCCTCTCGACGTGCGGCTTGTCCCGGGGTTTGAACGCCCGCGCCGGGTCGACCAGCACACCATAGTGCGCGGCGAGCTCGGCATACGCCCGGTTCAGCTTCGGATCGTAGAGATCGGATCGGTTCACCCCGGTCTTCAGATTGTCCGGGACGATCCGCGCCGGCACACCGCCGAAGAAGCCGAACGCCTCGACGTGCGCGACCGTCCAGGCATGGGAGTCCATGGTCACCACCGGGCGGACGAACATGTGTCGGGAGAACGCCAACACCATCACGAACGCCCACACCGTCCGCGGCCGGCCCGACGCCGGGTCGGTCCACGTTCCGAGCCGGCCGTAGTCAACCTGCGCCTGCTCGCCCGCCGCGGCCGGGGTCAACGCGCGGACGGTCACCTCCTGCCGGCGGGCTTCCTCGGCCACGTTCGCGTGGACATAGCGGCGCAGCGACGCCACCGACACCGCCAGGCCGTGGGAGTCGACGAGCCGCTGGTGGATCGTCGACATCCGCACCCCCGCCCGCAGCTGGCCGGCGATGAACTCGTGATGTTCAGCGATCGCCGGCCACGTCACCTGCCGCAGCCTCGTGTCCACCAGCCCGGGAACCAGCCCCGCACCCGCGCCGTCCACTCCGCCTCCGCCTCCGCCATCGCCGGACCACCCGGCCGCAGGCCAGCGGCCTCGGCGGGAGCCACGTACTTACGGATCGTCTTGCGGTCCACACCCAGACTCGCCGCGATCTCGTTCTTCGACCGGCCGGCGTGCCAGTGGACCAGGATCTCCACGATATCGATCACTTCGAAGGTTCTCCTCGCCCTCGCACCCCCCGCCTGACCTGCGCAGACGAGGAGCAACTGTGCTCCAACGGGAGGACCACCCCAAGCCCGACACGCACCCCGTCCCCCCGGGGAATTACGTGACCGTCAGCCCCTCACAACGGGGGAATTACTTGATCGTCCACACCGGACGACACAGCCGAAACTGTGCTCAGCGTGACTCTGGCATAGCGTACCGTCCTCGGTGGTCCTGCCGAGGCGCGCATGCGCCCCACGTCATCCCACGGTGATATAAGAATACCTACCTGGGATGATGTGTCGTAGACCACAAAGACTGCATACTTGTGCTGTCAACAGCAGATACAGAAAGACCAGAGGCATACGACGAGGCGGCTCATCCGCCTTCGAAATAGGCTGCGTCCATGCATCAATTCGAGGAAGTCGTAAATCGTCTCTGCGTTATTTGTACGCGTGACCGGAAAATTCGACAATCGTGAGGAAAGCATGGACGTCACTGCTGCCGTTGCCTACAAGCCAAACGAAGATTTCCAGCTTGAGACGTTAAGTCTCGATGAACCACGCGACAATGAAATTCTGGTAAAAATCAGTAGTGTAGGAATTTGCCACAGTGACCTGGCAGCTCGTGACGGGGCGATCCCGATCGAGCTTCCGGCCCTGCTCGGTCACGAAGGCTGCGGTTATGTCGAGCGGGTCGGGGCGGCAGTGACCAAAGTTCAGCCCGGAGACCTGGTAGTGTTGACATTCAACAGCTGCGGCGTATGTCCGAATTGCACAAGGAGTATTCCGGCATACTGCCATCAGTTCGCTCCTCTGAACTACGGCGGATCCCGCCCTGACGGATCCACAACAGTGTCTTCGGGCAACAGGAAGATCAGCAGCTACTTCTTCGGTCAGTCGTCGTTCGCGACGTACGCTCTAGCGAATGAGCGCAATGTGGTGAAGGTGAGCGATGACGTGCCTCTCGAGCTACTAGCTCCGCTCGGATGCGGGATCCAGACCGGAGCAGGAGCGATCATAAATTCTTTCAACTGTCCGGCGGGTTCCTCCTTGCTGGTCATCGGGGCCGGTGCCGTCGGCCTGTCAGCGGTAATGGCTGGCGTTGTGCAGGGTTGTGAACACATCATCGTCTCCGAGCCACACGCGTCGCGTCGCGAGCTGGCTTCCTCGCTCGGTGCGACACATGTCATTGACCCCGCGGAGGGAGCTCTTTCAGAGCAGGTCCGAGCGGTTCTGGCCACGGGCGTGGATTTCGCCTTCGATACCTCTGGCAATTCAAACGTACTTGCCGCAGTCACCCAGTGCATGGCCCCCCGCGGTCTACTTGGTCTGGTTGGTGTGCCGACCGATCCGCAAGCGGAGCTGTCCATCAACGTTATTTACGCGATGGTCCTCGGGCTGCGTGTCATGGGAATCGTCGAAGGTGACGCCAATCCCGACGAGTTCATACCGAGGCTGGTCGAGCTGTACAAGAGAGGCAGGTTCCCATTCGACAAGATTGTCAAAAGTTTTCCGTTCTCTCGTATTAATGACGCGGTTCACGAACAGGAGACCGGCCAAGCGGTGAAAGCGGTACT
>NZ_CAKKTL010000030.1:5812-33408 GCF_920664355.1 Protofrankia sp. CiP1_Cm_nod2 | reverse complement strand
CGCCAGGACAGCCCGGCCCGCACGAGCGCGCCGGCGCCCACGACCAGCCAGGCCCACGTCCCGTCCAGCACCGCGGCGGCCGGGGTGAGGACCGCGACCCCGGACCACACCCGCGCGGACGTGGCGGCCCGGCGGCGCAGCCGGGCCTGGGTGCGGACCAGCCGCTGCTCGCCGCGCAGCAGGTTCCGGCGTTCGATGTCGGCACGCAGCCACTCCGGCAGGCGGCTGCTCGGCCCCGTCCCGTGTGCCGGCAGCACCGTCAGCCGTCCGGCTGATCGGCCGGTCCCTTGTCCAGGGACGGCGGTGATCCCTTGTTCAGGGACAGCGTGCCGTCGGATCCGCCCGCCGCCGGCCCGGCCGACAGGGCCGTGCGGATCTCGGTGAGACGGTTGGACGCCTTCGCGTCCAACGACGCCCGGCGAATCTCCAGCATCCGCGACTCCACCCCCTGCGAGGACAGCTCGTGGTGTCCCAGGGCGACCGCGTAGCGTTGCTCGACCTTGTCCCGGACCTGCCCCAGCGTCGGGGTGTCACCCGGCGGGGTGAGCCGGGACATGCCGTCGAGCGCCTTGCTCATCTGCTCCTGCATGGCGGCGTGCTCGATCTGGGTCAGCAGCCGGGCCCGCTCGGCGAGCTGCCCCTCCAGCCGCAGCGTGTTGTCCTCCACCGCGCGGCGGGCCTGCTCGGCGGAGAGCACGGCCTGCTGGTGCAGGGACTTGAGGTCGTCGAGGGAGCCCTCCGCGGCGACGAGCTGGCCGGCGAACGCCTGCGCGGTCTGCTCGTAGCGGGCGGCCGCGTCCACCTCGCCCTTCGCGCTGGCCGCGTCCGCGAGCAGGATGGCCTGGCGCGCGGAGGCGGCCAGGCTCTCGACCTCCTCGATCTGGCGCGCCATCCGCATCTCCAGCTGCCGCTGGTTGCCGACGACCGCGGCGGCCTGCTGTACGAGCGCCTGGTGCTGCCGCTGCGCCTCGGTGATCGCCTGGTCGATCTGGACCCGGGGGTCAGCCTTCTCGTCCAGCTTCCGGTTCGCCGACGCGGACAGATAGCGGTAGAACTTGCGGACGACGTTCGCCATACCCCCGATCGTCGCACGCCAAGCCGGACATCGGTGCCCCCCGGCCTACGAAAACGGCAGTCGGCTAGGCGGCACGGTCGACCACGGCGGTGGTCGCGCCGCCGCGGGACTGCATGGCGGCCATCGGCGGCATCCCCGCCATCGGGGCGCCCACCCGGGCCGGGCCGCCAGCCGCGAGCTCGGCGAGCTCCAGGTCGTCGCTCACCTCACGCAGCAGGTCGGCGAGCCGGACGCCGAGCGCGTCGCAGATCGACGCCAGCAGCTCGGAGCTCGCCTCCTTCTGCCCTCGCTCGACCTCGGAGAGGTATCCGAGCGAGACCCTCGCGTTGGAGGACACCTCACGCAGGGTCCGGTGCTGATCCTGGCGGCGGCGGCGCAATGCCTCGCCGAGCATGCGTCGGAGCAGGACCATCGTGCCTCCTCCTTCGTCCTCGGGCTGGGCCTTACCGTATACCTGCTGTCCACCGTGATGGCTGGCCGTTGATACGACTGTAACCATGTAAGCAACACGCGTCCGGCGGTTCATCCCAGTCAACAGGTATGAACAGTCAGGGTACGCCGAAGAACGTCCAACGCCTGGACGACCGCATAGACACGGTTCGTACGACGGTCGCCGGGGAGGCGTAGGGACCTCGTCAGCGTGCCGAAGGCACCAACCATACCTATGTGCAGGGTCCCGACGGGCTTGCCCTCCTGCTCGTCGGGGCCGGCCACCCCGGTCACCGCCAGCCCGGTGCTCGCCCCCAGCAGGTCCCGCACGCCCGCGGCCATCGCCGCCGCCGCCTCCGGGGACACCGCGCCGGACGTCGCCAGCACCTCCGGGCCGACCCCGAGCACGTCCCGCTTGGCCTCGGTGGCGTAGGAGACCACCCCGCCGCGCAGCACCGCGCTGGCACCGGCGACATCGGTGAGCCGGCCGGCGAGCAGCCCGCCGGTCATCGACTCGGCGACGGCGAGCGTCTCACCGCGCTCGGCGAGCAGCCGCAGGACGGTCCCCTCCAGGGTGTCGTCGTCGACGCCGTAGAGCGCGGTCCCGAGCGCGTCGCGGGCCGCCTTCTCCACCGGCTCGATGAGCCGGTACGCCTCGGCCCGGTCTGCGGCGCGGGCGCTGACCCGCACCCGGGTCTGCCCGCCGCTGGCCAGAAAGGCGATTGTCGGGTTCCCGACCGGGGCGAGCCGCTCGACCTCACCGGCCAGCGCCTGGGCCACCGCCGACTCCCAGATCCCGGCGGTGCGCAGGACCCGGTGCACCACGACCGCCGGCTCCCCGGCCCGGCGCAGCAGATCCGGCAGGACCGACCCGGTGAACATGGCGTACATCTCGCTGGGGACGCCAGGCAGGGCGTACACCACGCCGCCGGCTGTCTCCAGCCGGACGCCGGGGGCGGTGCCGACCTCGTTCGGCAGCGGTTCGGCTCCCTCGGGGAGATCTGCCTGCCGGTAGTTCATCTCCGGCGCCCCTCGGTCCGTACCGCTCGGCACATCCCGCCTCAGCGCCTGGAACCGACGCCGTAAGGCCGCCTCCAGGAAGGCGTCCCGGCGCAGGGCCACACCAGCCGCCAGGGCGATCCCCTCCCTGGTCAGGTCGTCCTGGGTCGGCCCGAGCCCGCCGGTGAGGATGACCGCGTCCGCGCGGCCCAGCGCCGCCCGGATCCCGGCCGCGATCACGTCGACGTTGTCGCCCACCACCGTTGACATCGTCAGCCGTACGCCCACGTCGGCGAGCTGCCGCCCGAGCCACGCCGCGTTGCCGTTGACGATGTCCCCGAACAGCAGTTCGTCGCCCACAGCCAGTAGTTCAGCCCGCATCGTTCTCCTCGGAGATCGCGGGGACCGGCCGCGTCGCCTGCCGTCGCAGGGCCAGCGCCCGTCCCACGTAGTCAAGACCGGTGACCACCGCCACCAGCACCCCGGCGGCGAGAACGACCGCCCGCGCGGAGGCGGCGATCCCCTCCAGGGGAAGCACGTAGAGACCGATCGCGCAGTTGAGCAGCAGGGTCTTCAGCTTGCCCCCGCGGCTGGGCGCCATCACCCCGTAGCGGATCATCCGTAACCGCAGCAGGGTGACCCCGGCCTCCCGGACCACGACGACCACCGTCACCAGCCACGGCAGCTCACCGAGCAGCGACAGGGACAGCAGCGCGGCACCGGTGAGCGCCTTGT
Source organism: Protofrankia sp. CiP1_Cm_nod2 (assembly GCF_920664355.1). Taxonomy (NCBI): domain Bacteria; kingdom Bacillati; phylum Actinomycetota; class Actinomycetes; order Frankiales; family Frankiaceae; genus Protofrankia; species Protofrankia sp. CiP1_Cm_nod2. Next base: position 30,170 of record NZ_CAKKTL010000030.1, on the reverse strand, counting down.
CCGCGATCGGGTCGAGGATGATCCCGAAATCCGTGACGATCCCGCGGCTGCGGGCGATGTATCCGTCGACCTGGTCGGTGACCGCCGCGAGCGCGTAGACGGCGAACGCCGCCACCCGCCAGCCGGAACCGTCCTGCCCGCCGGCGAACATGAGCACCACGAACACCGGGACGAGCGCGACCCGCCCGACGGTGAGCGCGTTGGCGAGGTTCAGCCGGCTGACAGCGGCACCAGCCCCGCTCATCCCACGGAGTCGACAACGTCGAGGAGCTCGGCGACCAGGTCCACCCCTTCGGCCGCGACCACCTTCGCGCTCACCAGATCACCCACCCGTACCCGCGCGGCCTCGGCCGGTGGCAGGCGGACCGTGCACGCCCCGTCGACCTCGGGCTGCTGGTGCGCGGCCCGTCCGTGCGCCAGCCCACCGGCGGCCTCCTCCACCAGGACCTCGACGACCGAGGAGAGCCGCCGCTGCGCGCGGGCGGCGGTCAGCTGCTCGACCAGGTCGGTCACGCGCGCCTGGCGCCGGCGTACCGTGGCCGGCGTGACCTTGCCGGGCAGGCCGGCCGCCTCGGTACCGTCCTCGTCGGAGTATCCGAAGACCCCGACGGCGTCGAGGTCGGCGTCGGTGAGGAAGCGCTCCAGCAGCGCGACGTCCGCCCGGGTCTCGCCCGGGAAGCCGACGATCACGTTCGAGCGGGCGCCGACGTCCGGGGCCAGCGCGCGGGCCCGCGCCAGCAGATCGAGGAAGGCGTCCGCGCCACCGAAACGGCGCATCCGCCGCAGCACCGACGGACTGGCGTGCTGGAACGACAGATCGAGGTAGGGGGCGACGCCGGGGGTCGTCAGCACCGTCTCCAGCAGGGACGGGCGTACCTCGGCGGGCTGCAGGTACACCGCTCTGACCCGGACCACACCGGTGATCGCGGCCAGCTGGGGCAGCAGCTTCTCCAGCGCCCGCAGGTCCCCGAGGTCCTTGCCGTAGGAGGTCGAGTTCTCGCTGACCAGGACGAGTTCCCGCACGCCCTGGCCGGCGAGCCACTCGGCCTCGGCGAGGACGTCCTGCGGCGGCCGGGAGACGTGTGCCCCGCGGAACGTGGGGATCGCGCAGAACGCACAGCGCCGGTCACAGCCACTGGAGATCTTCAACGACGCGACAGGCCCACCGAGCAGGCGCTGGCGCAGGACCGGCGGGCCGGACGCGGGCCCGGACCGCTCCGCCTGCCCTGCCTGCTGCCCTGCCTGCTGCCCTGCCTGGCGGTCGACCGGTGTGATCGGCAGCAGGGCCCGCCGGTCACGCGGAGTGTGCGCCGCGGGCTTCTCGCCGCGCAGCACCGCGTCCAGGTGGCTGCCGAGCGCCGGGTAGGCGTCGAAGCCGAGGACGGCGTCGGCCTCCGGCAGGCTCTCGGCGAGCTGCCGGCCGTACCGCTCGGCCAGGCAGCCGACCGCGACCACGGCCTTCGGGCCCCCGGCGGCGTCGCGCAGGTCGGCGGCGGCGAGCAACGTGTCGATCGAGTCCTTCTTGGCGACGTCGACGAAACCGCAGGTGTTGACCACCACGGCGTCGGCACTGGCCGGATCGTCGACCACGGCCCAGCCGTCCCCCCCGAGCCGCGCCGCGAGCTCCTCGGAGTCCACGTCGTTGCGGGCACAGCCCAATGTGATCAGCGCGACACGGCGAACAGGACGATCGGGCACGACGTCAGGCTACCGGGATGCCGGGTTACCAATGGCACAGTCTCCCGACGCACCCAGTCCCACACGTACGGTGAGAACCTGGCCGGGGCTGCCCCCCACTCCCAGATCCCGGCCGTTGCAGAAGACCGCCACCGACCCGGCGTTACCGATTCTGATCTCCACGGAACGGGCCGCCTTCACCAGCCGGCTGTCGCCGGGCTGCAGGAGCTGCTGCAGCAGGACCCGCTGGGCCTCGTCCCGCATCTCCAGCCAGCTCGGCTCGTCCCGCACCGCCACCTCGACGTTCACCCCGCTCGGCGCGGGCGTCGCGGACCGCACGGGCCCGGCGGGCGCACCGGTCGCGCCGGCTCCCGGCGTCACCGGCGGGACCGTGGCGGCAGCCCGGACACCGGTGGGGTCACGCAGCGCACCGCCGGAGCCGTTCGGGACGAGGACGGCGAGAGCCGCCAGGACACAGACCGCCACCAACGCGACGATCACCGCGGGCGCCCAGGGAAATCCCCGACGGGCCCCCGCCCCCTGCGGGATCAACGGGTCGACCGGCCGCGCCGGGAGCGGCTGCGGCCCGGTCAGCCGGCCGTGACGCCGGTCGAACTCGGCGATCAGCGGTACGGGATCGATCCCCAGAGTGCGGGCGATGCTGCGAATATGGCCACGCGCATACACCGAACCACCACAGCTGGTGAAATCGTCACCCTCTATCTGCTCAATCAGTGCGGTGCGCACACGGGTCCGCTCGCTGACATCCAAGATCGACAGACCCTGTCTGACGCGGGCGGCTGCGAGCACCGCGCCCACGCCCTCAGGGGACTGCATAGTCACCCTCCGCCCGGTCGGATCGGCAGTACTGGCGAGTCTACGGTGGTTGGCCAGTCGCCGAAAGCACACTCCGATGATCGCCGCCGACGTCACTAGCCATTGCGTAGAGTCACCAGAAGTCCTTCAAGTTCGTCCGGCATGACCAACACGTCCCGAGCCTTCGACCCCTCGCTCGGACCGACGATGCCCCGGCTTTCCATCAGGTCCATCAGCCGGCCGGCCTTGGCGAACCCGACCCGCAGCTTGCGCTGGAGCATCGAGGTCGACCCGAACTGGGTCGACACCACCAGCTCGACCGCCTGTACGAACAGCTGCAGGTCGTCCCCGATGTCCTCGTCGATCTCCTTCTTGGGCTCGGTGGCACCGTCGAACACATCCGCCCGGAACGCCGGAGCCGCCTGTTCCCTGGTATGCGCGACGATCGCGGCGATCTCCTCCTCGGAGACGAACGCCCCCTGGATCCGCGCCGGCTTCCCCGCCCCCATCGGCAGGAACAACGCGTCCCCGAGACCGACCAGCTTCTCCGCCCCCGCCTGGTCCAGGATCACCCGGCTGTCCGCCAGCGACGACGTCGCGAACGCCAGCCGCGACGGCACATTCGCCTTGATCAGACCGGTCACCACGTCCACCGACGGCCGCTGTGTGGCCAGCACCAGGTGAATCCCCACCGCCCGCGCCATCGCCGTGATCCGCGAGATCGAGTCCTCGACGTCCCGTGGCGCCACCATCATCAGGTCCGCCAGCTCGTCCACGATCGCCAGGATGTACGGATACGGCGTGTACACTCGCTCCGACCCCGGCGGCGCCACGATCTGACCGGCCCGCACCTTGCGGTTGAAGTCGTCGACATGGCGCACCCCGCAGGCGGCCAGGTCCTCGTAGCGGTTCTCCATCTCCTTGACCACCCACTCCAACGCGTCCGCGGCCTTCTTCGGACTCGTGATGATCGGCGTGATCAGATGGGGAATCCCCTGGTAGCTCGTCAGCTCCACCCGCTTGGGGTCCACCAGCACCAGCCGCACCTGGTCCGGTGTGGCCCGCGCCAGCACACTCGTGATCAGCGTGTTGATACAGGTCGACTTGCCCGCCCCGGTCGCCCCGGCGATCAGGATGTGCGGCATCTTCGCGAGGTTCGCCACCACATAGCCGCCCTCGATGTCCTTGCCCAGGCCGACCAGCAGCGGATGCGGGTTCCCGGTCGCCTCCTCGCTGCGCAGCACGTCCCCGAGCGAGACCAGCTCCCGGTCGCTGTTCGGGATCTCGATCCCGACCGCGCTCTTCCCCGGGATCGGGCTGATGATCCGCACATCCGGGCTCTTCACCGCATACGCGATGTTCTTGGTGAGCTGGATGATCCGCTCGACCTTCACCGCCGCGCCCAGCTCGATCTCGTACCGGGTCACCGTCGGCCCCCGGGTGAAACCCGTCACTTTGGCATCCACCCGGAACTGCGCGAAGACGTCCGTCAACGAACCGATCACTGTGTCCGTCGCGGCCGACCGCACCTTCGGCGGCGTACCCTGCTGCAACAGGGTCGGTGACGGCAGAACGTAGTCACTGTCCGCTGTCCCACTCAGTCCGGGAGCGACGAAGTGCTCCACCTCGGACGGCGGCTCGGGCCTTGGCCCGCGGCCACGCGTCTTCGCGGCCCGCCGTTCGCCAGCCCGGGGAGCCGGCGCCGGCTCGTCCGCCACCGGCGGCTCGGCATCTCCGAGCGCGTCGATATCGAACACGTCCGGATCCGGTAGCGACCGGGAGCCAGGGGCACCGAGCAGGTCCTCCACCAGCGACCCGCGGAACTGGTCCCGCGCCGGGCTGCCGGCGACCGGCTCGTTCCGGCGGCCTCCACGGCTGCCCACCGGCCGATGATCGTGATCGTCCCCGTGCTGGTGGTAACCGGCCACGAGCCTGTCCCGCAGATCGCGCAGCCGGTCGGGGATCACGCGGATCGGGGTCCTGGTGATCACGAGTATGCCGAACACGCTCACCAGGAGCAGCAGGGGTGCCGCCAGGTACGCGGTGACGGCGCTGGACAGCGGTGAGCTGACCAGGAACCCGGCCAGCCCCCCCGCCCGCTCGATCGCGGCGGTACCGGCACCGAAGTCGGGCACCCCGTGCGCGACGTGCACCAGCCCCAGCACACCCGCTGCGAACGCGGCCCAGCCGATCAGCACCCGGCCACGGCTGTCCGGATCACTCGGGCTGCGGATCAGCCGCCAGGTCGCGCCGAGGCCGAACAGCGGAAGCGCCAGCGCCCCCGCGCCGACCAGGAAGCGCAGCAGGCCGGCGACGACACCGCCCACCGGCCCGCCGGCATGGAACCAGACCGCGGCCATGGTGAGCGCGGTCGCGCCGAGCGCGGCAAGCCCCGCCCCGTCCCGCCGGTGCGCCTCGTCGATACGCAGGTCACGGGCACCCCGACCGATCCGGCGGCCCATCTCGCCCAGCAGCGTGGCCGCAATCCCCCAGGCCCGGACCAACAGCCGGATCGCGGCAAGGGCGGCGACCACGGTAAAAGGGGGGCGTGACCTGCCCGTACCGGTTCTTCCCGTATCGGTTCTTCCCGCACTGGCCTTCGCGGGGACGGCCTTCGGCCGGGGCCTGTTCGCTGCCGGCTTCCCGCTCGACGCCTTGCCCCCGGCCGGTGGACGCCGCGCAGGCGCCGAGCCGGAGGGAGACCTCCCGCCCTGGGCACGCGTCCGCGTACCACTCGCCCGTGTGGCCACTCGAGGACGGTACCGGTCTCCGGCCGCGACATCCGGCAACCCCGACCTTCCGGGCGCGTCGCCTCAGAGCATGCTGCCTCAGACCTCGACCACCACCGGCACGATCATTGGCCGACGCCGGTAGGTGTCGCTCACCCAGCGTCCGACCGTGCGGCGGACCAGCTGCTGCAGCGCGGCGACGTCCACCATGCCAGAGCGCATCGACTCGGCCAACGCCTCGGACACCAGGCCGCGTACCTGCTCGAACGTCTCGCGGACGTCGGAGAACCCCCGGGCCGACAGCTCGGGGCCGCCCACGACCTTCCCCGACGCGGCGTCGACCACGACCGTGATCGTGATGAAGCCCTCATCACCCAGGATGCGACGGTCCTTCAGACTCGACTCGCCGACGTCACCGACGGCGAGCCCGTCGACATAGACGTAGCCGCACGGGACGACACCGGTGATGTTCGCCTGCCCGTCGACCAGGTCAACGACCATGCCGTCGTCGGCGAGCACGATCCTGTCCGCGGGCACACCGGTCGCCTCGGCGAGCGCGCCGTGCGCCCGCAGATGGCGCCACTCGCCGTGTACCGGCATGACATTGGACGGACGGGTGGCGTTGAGGACGTAGAGGAGCTCGCCGGCCGGTGCGTGCCCGGAGGTGTGCACCTTGGCCACACCCTTGTGGACGACCTTCGCTCCCCAGCGGGTCAGCCCGTTGATCACCCGATGGACCGCGGTCTCGTTGCCCGGGATCAGGCTGGAGGCGAGCACGACCGTGTCGCCGGCCTCGATCCGGATCGCGTGGTCACGGTTGGCCATCCGGGACAGGGCCGACAACGGCTCGCCCTGGGAACCGGTTGAGACCAGGCAGACGTTGCGGTCGGGCAGCGAGGCGACGTCCCGCATGTCGACCATGAGGCCCGGCGCGACCCGCAGCAGGCCCAGGTCGCGGGCCACCCCCATGTTGCGCACCATCGAGCGTCCCACGAAGCACACCGAGCGACCATGCGCCTCCGCCGCGTCAAGGATCTGCTGTACCCGGTGTACATGGCTGGCGAAGCACGCGACGATGATCCTCTTGTTCGCATCCCGGAACACGCCGTCGAGGACAGGAGCGATCTCCCGTTCCGAGGTCACGAAGCCGGGCACCTCGGCGTTGGTGGAGTCGGACAGCAGCAGGTCGACGCCCTCCTGGCCGAGCCGGGCGAAGCCGCCCAGGTCGGTCAGCCTGCCGTCGAGGGGAAGCTGGTCCATCTTGAAGTCGCCGGTGTGCAGCACCAGACCGGCCGGTGTGCGGATCGCGACGGCCAGGGCGTCCGGGATGGAATGGTTGACCGCGAAGAACTCGCAACCGAACGGGCCGAAACTGTGGACCTGCCCCTCCCGTACCTCGACCGTGACCGGCGTGATGCGGTGCTCGGCGAGCTTGGCCACGGTCAGCGCGAGCGTCAGCCGGGAGCCGACCAGCGGGATGTCGGCACGTTCGCGCAGCAGGTAGGGGACGGCGCCGATGTGGTCCTCGTGGGCGTGGGTGAGCACGACCGCCTCGATGGCGTCCAGCCTGTCCCGGATGGCGGTGAAGTCGGGGAGGATGAGGTCGACGCCGGGCTGGTCGCTCTCGGGGAAGAGCACTCCGCAGTCGACGACGAGCAGCCGGCCGTCGAACTCGAACACGGTCATGTTGCGGCCGATCTCGCCGAGGCCCCCGAGCGCGACGATACGCAGCCCGTCCGGCGGAAGCGGTGGCGGTGTTCTCAGCCCGGGGTGGGGATGGCTCACGCGGAACCCGCCGTTGCAGCCGTAGCAGCCGTAACAGCCGTAGCGGTGGCCACGTCCGCGGACAGGTCGATCCCGGCCGCGGCCAGGTCGGCCCGGAGTTGCTCGCGCTCCTGCCCGGTGGCGTCCACCAGCGGCGGCCGGACTCCCCCAGCGGGCAGCCCGGCCATGTGAAGAGCAGCTTTTGTCATGATCACACCTTGGTTCCTGAACATGCCCTCGTACGCCGGAAGCAGACTCAGGTGCAGTGAACGGGCACGAATGGCGTCACCTGCGTCGAAAGCATCGATCATCGAACGAATCCGGGCGGTGGCGACGTGCCCGACGACGCTTACGACCCCCACGGCCCCCACCGCCAGGAGTGGGAGGTTGAGAATGTCCGTACCGGAGTAGTACGCAAGTTCTGTTCGAGCAAGGACCCACGATGACGCACCAAGATCGTCCTTGGCGTCCTTGACAGCCACGATCCGTGGATGGTCGGCCAAGCGTACCAGCGTATCCGTTGCCACCGGGACACCGGTACGGCCAGGTATATCATAGATCATGACGGGTAGCCCAGTAGCGTCCGCGACGGTACGGAAGTGCTCCGCAAGCCCGCTCTGCGGAGGCTTGCTGTAGTAAGGGCTGACCACCAGCAGCCCGTGCGCGCCGGCCTTCTGTGCCGCCACGGCCAGTTCCACCGTGTGCCGAGTGTCGTTGGTGCCCACACCGGCAATCACCTTCGCCCGGGTGCCGACAGCCTCCACCACCGCCCTGAGCAGCTCTTCTTTTTCCGCGTCCGAGGTGGTCGGCGATTCCCCTGTCGTCCCGTTGACGACCAGGCCATCGTTGCCGACGTCCACCAGATACTCCGCGAGTGCCGCGGCACCTTTAAGATCAAGTTCACCGTCCACGGTGAACGGAGTGATCATTGCTGTAATCATGCGACCGAAGGGCGCTCGGGACAACACTGACATGCCGGTCACCTTAGTTCTCATGGTGCCTTGTCGGACAATACCCGACACGGCACGTGACGGCACCTCGGACGCACAACCTCGGACGCACATGAGTCCGTCACACATGAGACGGCCGGAATGCCGACGACGGCCAGGAAGCTTCGACGATAGCCGCTACCCAGCGCGACCGGCATCCCGGCGGCAGCACCCCGACGGCGCCCCCGGCCCGGGTTTCTTCGGCATGGCGATCAGTCTACTCCGTTGACGGGCGCAGCAGCCCTGGGCACAGCAGCGTCCACTGCGCCCACCGGCCGTGTTCCATCGCCGTCCCGGCCGTGTTCCGCGGAACACAGCCCTCCCTCCAGAAAGATCGACTTTCTGCCGAAGGCTCCCCAGCAGCCCACCCGAGCAACAGCCTGCCGCCAGAAAAGCAGCAGATCGGTGCACGTATCGTCACTATCAGCAAGCACCACCTACGACCACCAGGCCTCTGCAACCGACGCAGCCGTGTTCCGCGGGGCACGAGTCCAGCCTCCGACCCGCGCCTCACGCCTCACGAGCCTTCGCCTCTCACGACCCCTCTCAGGCTTCCCGTCACGACCTTTTATGCCGTCACGACCCTCTTGCGCAACAGGCGACGCAGGCCTAATATCGAACTTATGTTCGATATCGACGTGGAGCATGCCCCTCTCCACCAGCTTGAGGCGGAAATCTGCGCCTGGGCCGGGCGGATCTCAGCCGCGATGTGCGCCTGGCTGCTGGCGCTGGCCGCGTTCGACCGCCGCGAGGGCTGGGCAGGGGTGGGGATCCGCTCCTGTGCGCACTGGCTGTCGTGGAAGTGCGGGATCAGCCTGCGTACCGGCTATGAGCACCTCCGTGTCGGGCATGCTCTCGAACAGCTCCCCGCGCTGCGCGACGCCTTCGCGGGCGGCCGGCTGTCCTATGCCAAGGCCCGCGCCATCAGCCGGGTCGCCGACGTCGACAGCGAGGCCGAATGGGTCCGCCAGGCCGAACATGCCACGGCCAGTCAGCTTGACCGGCTCGTCGCCGCGTACGGCCGTCTGCGTGGCCGCGACGGGCTGGGAAGGGCGGTCGACCGACACGCCCGCCGGTCCTGTTCGTGGCGGTGGGACGACGACGGCAGCCTGATCGTCCACGCGCGGCTGACCCCCGAGGACGGCGCCCTGTTCATCAAGGCCCTTGACGCGGCTCACGCCGGCCACACATCTGACATGCCTCGCGACCAGGCCGCGAATGCCGACGCCCTCACCACGGTCGCCGGCGGTTTCCTCGCCAGCAGGGCACCTACGCTGGCCGACCCCGCCCGCTACACCGTGAACGTCCACGTCGACGCGAACCTGCTCACCGACGGCGTCCCTCCACACGACAGTGGCCGCCCGCACCAGCCCCGCAGTGACGTCGAACCCGGTGTCGCGGTGCACCCGGAAACCGTTCGCCGGCTCGCCTGCGACGCGGGTGTCACCATCCCGGACGCCGGGCGCCGGCGCCGCACCGTCCCACAGGCCCTACGTCGTCTCCTGGAGGCCCGTGACCAGGGCACCTGCCGCTACCCCGGCTGCGACCACACCCGCTGGCTGCACGCCCACCACGCCGTCCACTGGGCCGACGGCGGCAGAACGGATCTCGACAACCTCGTTCTGCTCTGCTCGTTCCATCACCATGCCGTCCACGAGGCGGGGCTCATCCTCGCCATCGGCGAGGATCACAGCGTCACCGTACGGCGTCCCGACGGTACCGTGATTCCCCATCAGCCTCCCCTCAGCACAGGCGACGAGCCGCTACGCCATCTGCGGGACGCGACCGCGTCCGTCGCCCACGACGCCATCACCGGACGGTGGGCCGGGGAACCGCTGCACCTTCAGGAGTCGGTCACCGCTCTCCTCAACGCGGGAGCTGTCCGGCAAGGCACGCGCGGACGCCTCGGGCGATCTCCAGCTCCTCGCGGGCCTCGACAACGAGTGTCCGGACCGGCGAGCCGGCAGCAGTGATGTCATGATCACCAGAGGTATGGGCGGCGTTACGGTCCGGGTCGACAGCCACACCGAGGAAGCCCAGCCCGTCCGCGGCGCCGGCTCGTACCGCGGCGGAGCGCTCCCCCACCCCGCCGGTGAAGACCAGCGTGTCCAGGCCGCCGAGAGCCGCCGCCATCGCGGCGATCTGCGCACGCAGGCGGTGGAGGTAGACCGCCAGCGCCAGGGAGGAGGCGGCCTCGCCGGTGACGGCCTGGTCGACGACCGTACGCATGTCCGGGGTGCCGGCCAGGGCGGCCAGGCCCGACCGGTGGAACAACGCCTCGGTGAGCTCGTCGGCGGACAGGCCGGCCGACGTCTGCAGCCACAACAGCAGACCCGGATCGATCGTGCCGGAGCGGGTCGACATGACCAGCCCCTCCAAGGGGGTGAACCCCATGGTGGTGTCGATGCCGACGCCGTCGCGGACGGCCGCCAGCGACGCGCCCGACCCAAGATGGCAGGTCACCACCCGGCTCCCGCCGGTCAGTACCGCCGCCCGGCGGGACGCGTACGCGTGGGACAGCCCGTGGAAGCCGTAGCGGCGCACGCCGAGACGGTCCCGCCAGTCGGCCGGGACCGCGTAGGTGGTCGCGGCCGGTGGCATCCGGGCGTGGAAGGAGGTGTCGAAGCAGGCGACCTGGGTGATGCCGGGCGCCGCGGTCCGTATCTCGGCCAGTGCGGCGAGCGCCGCCGGCTGGTGCAGCGGGGCCAGTACGGCGAGCGAGTGTAGCTCCTTGGCCACCCGGTCGGTGACGACCACCGGGCCGGTGAACACTGTCCCGCCGTGCACGATTCGGTGCCCGACCGCGCCGAACTCGCCGCGGCGGGCCAGGTCCGTGATCGTCGCGGTGACCTCGTCCGGGTCCGGTCGGCCTTCCCGCGCGCGAAGGTCGACCGCGGCCAGCAGAGCGTCCCCCGGCCCGAGGAGGCGCAGTTTCAGGCTGGACGAACCGGCGTTGACCACGAGGATGTTCACGCCGCTGATGTGCACAGCGCTGGGCCGTCTAGTAGGGCCAGGTCCAGTTGGAGATCTCGGGCATGTCCGTGCCGAAGTCGCGGGTGTACGCGCGGGCCGCGATCCGGGCGTCCACCATGTCCTGCCGAACGTGTGCGGCGCGCGCGCCCAGTGACGGGACCCGGTCGATCACGTCGATCACCAGGTGGAACCGGTCGAGGTTGTTCATCATCACCATGTCGAACGGTGTGGTGGTCGTGCCCTCCTCGATGTAGCCGCGGACATGGATGTTGATGTGGTTGGTACGCCGGTAGGTCAGCCGGTGGATCAGCCATGGGTAGCCGTGGTAGGCGAAGATCACTGGCCGGTCAGCGGTGAACAGCGCGTCGAACCGGGCGTCGGAGATCCCGTGTGGATGTTCGCTGTCGGGCTGGAGGCACATCAGATCGACGATGTTGACGACACGTACCTTCAGGTCGGGGAAGTGACGTCGCAGGATGTCGACCGCGGCCAGGGTCTCCAGGGTCGGGATGTCGCCGGCGCATGCCATGACCACGTCGGGCATGCCGTCGACGGATCCGTGATCGCCGGCTTTGTGGTCGCCGGCTTTGTGGTCGTTGCTGGCCCAGTCCCAGATGCCGATGCCCCGGGCGCAGTGGGCGATCGCCGCGTCCATCGGCAGGTAGTTCAGCGCTGGCTGCTTGCCGGCCACGATGACGTTGATGTAATGCCGGCTGCGCAGACAGTGGTCGGCGACGGACAGCAGTGTGTTCGCGTCCGGCGGGAGGTAGACCCGGATTATCTCCGCCTTCTTGTTGACCACGTGGTCGATGAAGCCCGGGTCCTGGTGGGAGAAGCCGTTGTGGTCCTGCCGCCAGACGTGGCTGGTGAGCAGGTAGTTCAGCGACGCGATCGGGCGCCGCCACGGGATGTGGCGGGTCGTCTTCAGCCACTTCGCGTGCTGGTTCACCATCGAGTCGACGATGTGGATGAACGCCTCGTAGCAGGAGAAGAGCCCGTGCCGGCCGGTGAGGAGGTATCCCTCCAGCCAGCCCTGGCACAGATGCTCCGAGAGCACCTCCATGACCCGGCCGTCCGGCGCCAGGTCGTCGTCACCGTCGACGATCTGCGCGTTCCAGGCCCGGGACGTCGTCTGGAACAGCGCGCCGAGACGGTTGGAGGCGGTCTCGTCCGGGCCCATGACCCGGAACGTCGTCGGGTTCGCCGTCATCACGTCCCGCAGGAAGCCGCCGAGGACCCTTGTCGCCTCGCTGAACGTCGTGGCCGGGCTGGTGACCTCCACGGCGTAGTCGCGGAAGTCGGGCAGGGCCAGGTCGCGCAGCAGTTCCCCGCCGTTGGCGTGCGGGTTCGCGCTCATCCGCCGGTTGCCCGACGGCGCGAGGCCGGCGAGTTCGGCGACCAGGCGGCCGTCGGCGTCGAAGAGCTCCTCGGGCCGGTAGCCGCGCAGCCACCGTTCCAGCTCCGCCAGGTGCTCCGGACTGTCGTGGATCTGCGCGACCGGCACCTGGTGGGACCGCCACGTGCCCTCGACCTGCGCGCCGTCGACGACGGCCGGGCCGGTCCAGCCCTTCGGGGTGCGAAGGACGATCATGGGCCACAGCGGGCGGGACGGGTCGCCGTGCGCCCGTGCCTGCCGCTGAATCCGGGCGATCTCGGCGACGACGGTGTCGAGGACGGCGGCGAAGCGCTGGTGGACCTGCTCGGGATCGTCCCCGGTGACGTGGAACGGCTGGTAGCCGTAGCCGCGCATCAGATGGTCGAGCTCGGCCTGGGGGATGCGCGCGAGCACGGCCGGTTGGGCGATCTTGTAGCCGTTCAGGTGGAGGATCGGCAGTACCGCGCCGTCACGGACCGGGTCGAGGAACTTGTTCGAGTGCCAGCTCGCCGCCAGCGGGCCGGTCTCGGCCTCCCCGTCCCCGACGACCGCGCAGACCAGCAGGTCAGGGTTGTCGAACGCGGCGCCGAAGGCATGGGTGAGGGCGTAGCCGAGCTCCCCGCCCTCGTGGATCGAGCCGGGGGTCTCCGGCGCCACATGGCTGGGGATGCCACCGGGGAAGGAGAACTGGCGGAACAGCCGGCGCAGCCCGGCGGCGTCCCGGGTGATGGAGGGGCAGACCTCGGAGTACGTGCCTTCCAGGTAGGCGTTCGCGACGATGCCGGGGCCGCCGTGGCCCGGGCCGATGACGTAGATCGCGTTGAGGTCGTTCGTCCTGATCACGCGGTTCATGTGGGCGTAGATCAGGTTGAGCCCCGGTGTGGTGCCCCAGTGGCCGAGCAGGCGGGGCTTGACATGCTCGGCCCGCAGGGGCTCCCGCAGCAGGGGGTTGTCGAGCAGGTAGATCTGGCCGACCGACAGATAGTTCGCCGCGCGCCAGTAGGCGTGGATGCGCCGCAGCTCGTCCGGTGACAGCGGCCCCGGTGACAGCGGCCCTGCGGCGGCGGTGAGAAGGCTGTTGGTCATGCATCCACCTCAGTCGGCGAGCGGGCTCGACGCAACCTCGGTCCCGTCGTCCAGGGCGGTCACCTGGAAGTCGCCGAAGACATTCGGCGCGAGTCGCTGGAGCTCACGCAGCACCGCCACCGCCAGGGCGCGGATCTCGACGTCGGCCGCCTCGCTCGCCCGCATCGCGACGAAGTGACGCCAGGCCCGGTAGTTCCCGGTCACCACGATCCGGGTCTCGGTGGCGTTGGGCAGCACCGACCGGGCGGCCTGCCGGGCGAGCTTGCGCCGGGAGGTCGGTGCCGCCACGTCGGCGAACCGCTTCTCCAGCCCCTCGAGGAGCCTGCCGTAGGCCTCCAGGGAGGCGGCGGCGGCCTCGGTGAACAGCTCGTGCAGCCGTGGGTCCTCGGCGATGACGTCGGGCTCGATCACGGCGGCGTCCCGCTCCGGTACGTAACGCTGGGAAAGCTGGCTGTAGGAGAAGTGCCGGTGGCGGACCAGCTCGTGGGTCAGGCTCCGGGAGACCCCGGTGATGTACACGCTCACCGTCGCGTGCTCGAGCACGGACAGGTGCCCGACGTCGAGGATGTGGCGCAGGTAGCCGGCGTTCGTGGCCGTGGCGGGGTTCGGTTTCGACCAGCTCTGGTAACAGGCCCGGCCGGCGAACTCCGCGAGCGCCTGGCCACCGTCGGCATCGGTGGACCAGTCGACGTCGTCCGGTGGGGTGAACTGCGTCTGAGCGATGATCTGGACGCGCATGCCCATACCGTAACCTGCGGCCAACTGGCCCCGGACCGGACCTATGGCGACCTACGGCGGCCTAGATTCTGGGCGGCGCCGGGCCGTGGTAGACCAGGATCGACGGTCATCCCCCCGTCAACCCCCGGCCGCCCACAGGCGGGCCGACGGCGGGCAGACGCTGGCGACCAGCAGCCGCCCGCCGTCGCGCACGCATCCGAACACCGCCAGGTGCAGCGGCCGTTCGGCCGGCACCGGGAGGCCGCCGTCCACGTCGTATCTGGCGTTGGTGACCTTACGGCGATGCGCGGCCGGGTCGTCCGCCGTGCCGGCCGGCGCGTCGGAGCGCCAGACGACCATCATCTCGGTGCAGCCCGGCGGCCAGGTCCAGCGCAGCAGGTCACCGGCGAGGTGCAGACCGGTCGCGGGCTCGAGGCGGTCCGCGGCGTTCAGGGCGACGGGCGCGGTCAGGACGGGAGCAGGGCCGGGCTGGTCCGCGCCGGACCGGGCGGGGGCGGACCACAGCCCGGAGCGGCCGGCGAGCACCTCGTAGACCGGGATCGGCGCGTCCGGGCCGACCCCGCCGTCCTCGATGCTGGTGACCTGGGTGACGCCGACCGCGCGGGAGGCGCCGTCCGGCCCGATCCGCAGCACGCGGTACCTGATCGTGCCTGCCGACGGCGACGGCTGCCAGGTGACCACCACGGCGCGGCCGGCACGCCGGGCCCGCACCCGCGCCGGTGGCGCCACCCCGGTGACGGCGAGGGCGTCGCGGGCGGCCTGATGGTCGGCGACGATCTCCAGTGCCTCCAGCAGCAGGCTCTCCCGCTGCGCGCCGTGGCTGCGGCCGGCGGCGGCGACCATCTCGTCGGCGCGCGCGAGCTGCTCGCGGACGGCCGCGGTCTCCTCGGCGACGCTGCGCCCGTCCCGGCCGGGCACGTCGGCGGCGTCGCGGGCGAGCTCGTCGAGCAGCCGGGCGGCGGTCCGCAGGTTGCGGCCGGCCAGCGCCGCCTCGACCTGCCGCCACCGCGACCCGGCCTCGCGGATGGCCTGCTCGACCTCGTCGGCGACGGCCCGGATCGCGGGCAGCAGCTCCCCGGCCCGCTCCCGGGCCTCGGCGACCTGCTCGTGGGCCTCGACCGGGCGGCCCGCCCGTAGCGCGGCCCGGGCCCTGGCCAGCGGTTCCAGCCACTGTGTGGCCCGGGACGGCTGAGCTGGCGGGGCCGGTCGGGCCGGCTGGGCCGGCCGGGGCAGCCGGGCCGGCTGAGCCCGGACGGGGGCGTCCGGCACGTCGACGCCGTGCTCGCGGGCGAGTTCGGCGAGCACGGCCTCGGCCCGGCCCCGGTCGAGGCCGTGCTCCTCGGCCTCGGTGAGGAAGCCCGTGTAGTGCCGTGGGGTGAGGGCGTCCTCGACCAGCACCGCCGCGGCCACCGCCGGGCGCAGCCGGGCGGTCACGTCGGCCGCCAGGGCGTCCAGGTACAGCGCCGGGTCGGCGTCGACGAGCAGGGCGGTGACCGCGGCCAGCAGGTCGTCCACGAGTGCGCGGCGGCGGTCCGGGCGGCGTTCGCGGTTGCGGGCGGCGAACTCGTCCCGGGCCTGGCGGATCTCGTCCCGGTCGGCCTCGGGAGGCAGGCCGAGCAGGGTGAGCAGGCTCGTCGGCGGGGTCTCCCCGGACAGCCGGCCGAGCTCGTCGAGGTCGGCGCGTACCTGCCGGAGCAGGTCGGGGTCGACGGCGGGACGGTCGGGACGCGCCGGCGTCCCGGCGGGCAGCACCTTGTACCGGCGCACCCGCAGGGCGAAGGCGTCGGCGTCGATGCCACGCTCGGCGGCGAGCTGCCGCAGGCCGGGGAGCTTGTCCTCGGGCAGGCCGCCGAAGCGCTGCACCAGCCGGGCCACGGCGGCGTCGAGGTCGGCGAAGCGCTGCCCGTCCCGGTCGTCGCGCTCGCGGCGGACCCGCTCGGCGAGCAGGCCGCGGCGGCGCGCGTCGAGCAGCTCCGGGCCGGCCTGGTCGTGCGCGGCCAGCAGGGCGAGCACCAGGCCTCGGTACTTGGGATGGTCCCGGGACTTCTGCCAGAAGGCCCACACCGCCTCGACGCGGGCGGCGACGTCGGCGTCGGTGAGCCGGTCGGCCTCCGCCAGCGGGATGTCGTACAGCTCGAAGGGGTCGGACTGCCCGGCCCCACCGCGGGCCTGGACGACGGCAAGGACCCGCTTGCGGTAGTCGTTAGGCTGGAAATCCTCCACGCCCGCTCCTTCAGCCCTCCCGACGGCGCAGCCGGGCCACCGCGTCCCGTTCCCGGGCGACGTCGGCCTGGCTGAGTGCCGCGCTGGTCTCCACCCGCACGGTCAGGGGACGGTCGGCCAGCCCCTCGTGCAGCGCGGTCACCTCCAGGATGCCGTCGAAGCCCATCCGGAAGGTGATCTCGATGGGCGTCCCGGCCGGGAAGCCCGGGGGGATCCCGGTGATGTCCGCCTGTGCGATGATCTTAACGTCGTCGACCCGGGTCGACTCGGCACCGCCGCCCTGTTCCACCACATGAACCGTGACAACATCCTGATCGTCGCGGACGGTGCCGAAGCTGCGCCTGACCGCTATCGGCAGCCGGTCGTTGCGGTGGACGAGGAACACCGCGGAGCGTTCGCCGAAACGGTCGAGCGCGAGCACGCCGAACCCGCGGGAGACCACGTTGACCACCTGCACCTCGACGGTGCGGCGGACCCGCTCGGCGGTCAGCCCGAAGGCGTCCGCCAGGCGCCGGCAGGCGGCGGCGAGATCCTCGGGCGCGGCGGTGTCGGGCTGGGCGCCGTCGAGGATCTGCCCCCGGGACACCAGGTCGGCCAGCACCAGCCGCTCGATGGCCTTCTTCTCCCCGTAGAGGGCCGCGCCCTTGGCAACCGCGAGGTCGGGGTCGCGCAGCTCCACCGGCACGCCGAGCTCGGCGGCCAGCCGGCGGGCCACCGCCGGCATCCGGGACGAGCCGCCGACGAGCAGCACCCGGTCCAGCCGGGCGACCCCGCGGGCCCGGGCCGCGGCCAGGACGGAGCGGGCCAGTGTCACGGTCCGCTCCAGCAGGCCGGCGGTCAGCCGCTCCAGGTCGTCCCGGGAGAACGGCACCGTCAGCGCGTGCCCGTCGTGCTCCACCCGGACCGTTGTCCGCGTCCGGTCGCTGAGCTCGCGCTTAGCCTGTTCGGCCGCCAGCAGCAGCGCCTGGGCGGCCTCGGAGTCGTCGAGGGGGTCCTCGGCGCCGGGATGGGCGTCGAGGAACTGCCGGGACAGGTACAGCACGATCTTCTCGTCCCAGTCGGCCCCGCCGAGCTGGTGGTCGCCGTCGACCGCGACCACCGAGACCCGGCGGTCGGCGAGCTCGACGACGGTCACGTCGAAGGTGCCGCCGCCGAGGTCGTAGACGAGCGCGGCCTCCTCGTGCCCCTCCCGCCCGCTCCGGCCCGCGTCGGAGGCGCCGGAGGCGTCGGCGTTGAACCGGGCGAAACCATAGGACAGCGCGGCGGCGGTCGGCTCGTTGATGACGTCCACGACCGTGAGGCCGGCGTACTGCCCGGCGAGCACCGTCGCGCGGCGCTCCTCGTCACCGAAGTAGGCCGGGACGGTGATGACGACGTCGCGGACCGACTCGCCGGCGGCGAAGGCCACGTCGCCGACCAGCGCCCGCAGGATCAGGCTGCTGACCGCCGGTGCCGACCAGGCCCGCCCGGAGCTGACGAAACGCCAGTCACCGTCGCCCATCCGGCGTTTGACCAGCGCGCACACGTCGTCGGCACGGGCGCGGGCGAGACGGCGGGCGGGCTCACCGGTGACGTAGTCGTCCGGCCCGACGAACAGCACGACGCTCGGCAGCGTGGCGGCGCCGTCGGAGAGCGGGACCACCTCCGGCTCCCCCAACCGGTTCACCCGGGCAACACAGCTGTACGTGGTTCCGAGATCGATTCCGTAGACGACGCCCGCGCTCATGTCCGAAACGTATCGAGATCACGCGGCGGAATCGGCGCGTTCGAGAGCTATTGCGTAGCGCATCGCACGCCGTCCCCGACGGGTGTCCCCAGCGTCACCGTAAGCCGCCGCGAGCCGGTACCAGGCCCGCCAGTCCCGGGGGGCCGCCTCGGTCTCGGCCCGCCGGGTCTCGAAGAGCGCGTCGGCGGCGGCGCGGTCGATCCGGCCGGAGGGGCGTCGCGGCAGCTGCGTCGCGACGTCGGCGGATTCCGCTGACAACTGGCGGCCCAGCCGTTCGGCCGCCCGGCCGAACTGCAGCTCCCGGACGACGACGGCCACGCCCACCACGGGCAGCAGCAGGACGCCCACGCCCATCCCGCGCGCGGCCCAGCTGTCCTCGGTGAGCAGCTGGACGCCCCGCCAGCCGATCAGGGCGAGGTAGAACACCGCCGCGACGACCAGCACGACCACCACGTGACGGGCCTTCACCGCCGCGGCCCCAACGGTCCGGGCCTCACAGCTCGAGCAGGGCCTCGAGGCCCACGGTCAGGCCGGGCCGGTCGGGCGTGCGGCGCACGCCGAGCAGCACCCCCGGCATGAAGGAGGTCCGGTCCAACGAGTCGTGACGCAGGGTCAGCGTCTCGCCGGCGCCGCCGAAGAGCACCTCCTGGTGCGCGACGAGCCCGGACAGCCGGATGCTGTGGACGGGCACCCCGCCGACCCGCGCGCCGCGCGCCCCGGGCAGCGCGGACGAGGTGGCGTCCGGGCCGGCCGGGTCCAGCCCGGCCTTGGCCCGGGCCCGCGCGACCGCCTCCGCGGTGTGGGCGGCCGTCCCGCTGGGGGCGTCGAGCTTGCCCGGATGGTGCAGCTCGACGATCTCCACGGACTCGAAGAAGCGGGCTGCCTGGGCGGCAAAATGGATCATGAGCACCGCCGCGACCCCGAAGTTCGGGGCCACCAGCACCCCGACCCCGGGGGCGTCGGCGAGCCAGCCGCGCACGGTGGCCAGCCGCTGCGCGTCAAAGCCGGAGGTGCCCACGACGACGTGCAGGCCGGCGTCGACGCACCAGCGCAGGTTGTCCATGACGGCGTCGGGGCGGGTGAAGTCGACGACGATCTGGGCGGCGCGCAGGGCGTCGCGGTCGTCCCCGGCGTCGGCCGCGGCGACCAGGGAGAGATCGTCAGCGGCTTCGACGGCGGCGCGGACCGTCGAGCCCATCCGGCCGCGGGCGCCGAGCACACCGACCCGCAGGCGCTCGGGGGCGGCGGGAGCGGAGCTCATGCCGCGACCACCCGCGCGAAGTCGTGGCCGTCGAACGGGCCGATCACGCCCAGGGCGAGCGGACGGGTGAGCAGCTCGGCGGCGACGGCCCGGACGTCGTCGCGGGTGACCGCGTCCACCCGGGCAAGTATCTCGTCGACGGAGAGCAGCTCGCCGTGGACGAGCTCGCTCTTGCCGATCCGGCTCATCCGCGAACCGGTGTCCTCCAGGCCCAGCACCAGGGAGCCCCGGCTCTGGCCCTTGGCCCGGGCCAGCTCCTCGTCGGTGACGCCCGCCGTCGCCATCAGCTCGAGCTGCTCGCGGCAGAGGGCGAGCACGTCGTCGGCGCGCCGCGGCGCGCATCCCGCGTACACGCCGAACAGCCCGGCGTCGGCGAAGTGGGAGGCGAACGAGTAGACGGAGTAGGCCAGCCCGCGCTTCTCCCGGACCTCCTGGAACAGCCGGGAGCTCATCCCCCCGCCGAGGGCCGAGGACATGATTCCCAGGGCGAACCGGCGGTCGTCCTGGCGGGACATCCCGACGGTGCCGAGCACGACGTGCGCCTGCTCGGTGGGACGCCGGTGGACCACCACGCCCGCGGCGTCGGGGTAGGTGTAGGAACCGCCGCGCGCCGCCGCCGGGGCGCCCAGCCCGCCCAGCCGGTCGGCGAAGGCCGAGGTGACGAGCGCGAGCGTCCGCTCATGGTCGATGTTGCCGGCGACCGCGACCACCATGTCCGACAGGGTGTACCGGGAGCGGTAGTACTCGGCGATGGTGTCGCGCTCGAGGTTCTCGATGGACTCGGTCGTGCCCAGCACCGGGCGGCCCAGCTCGGTGTCGCCGAGCAGGGCCGCGGAGAACACGTCGTGCACGACGTCGCTCGGGTCGTCGTCGTGCATGGCGATCTCCTCGAGGATCACGCCGCGCTCGGCCTCGACGTCGTCGGCGGTGATCAGCGAATGGGAGATCATGTCGCTGAGCACCTCGACCGCGTCGGCGAGGTCGCTGTCGAGCACCCGCACGTAGTAGCAGGTGTACTCCTTGGTCGTGAAGGCGTTGAGCTCACCGCCGACCGCCTCGATCGCCGCGCTGATCGTGAGCGCGTCCCGGGAGGGAGTGCCCTTGAACAGCAGGTGCTCGAGGTAGTGGGAGCAGCCCGCCGTCAGTGGGCTCTCGTCGCGGGAGCCCACCCCGACCCAGATCCCGATCGCGACCGAGCGGACCCCGGGGACCTGCTCGGTGAGCACCCGCAGCCCACCGGGCAGCATCACCCGCCGGACCCCGCCGGACAGCAGCTCCTCGCCCGCCCTGATGACAGCCGTGTCGGTCACCGGCGGCGGTCAGGCCCCGACCGGGACGCCGTCGGCGTCCTCGACCACGGGGCTCAGGCTGATCTTCCCGCGGCTGTCGATGTCGGTGATCTCGACCTGGAGCTTCTGGCCGACCTGGACCACCTCTTCCACCTTCTCCACCCGCTTCCCTCCGGAGAGCTGCTTGAGCTTGCTGACGTGGAGGAGCCCGTCCTTGCCCGGGGTCAGCGAGACGAACGCGCCGAAGGTCGTGATCTTGACGATCGTGCCCAGGTAGCGTTCCCCGACCTCGGGGAGCTGCGGGTTGGCGATCGCGTTGATCGCCGAACGAGCGCTCTCGGCGGAGACGCCGTCCTGCGCGCCGATGTAGATGGTGCCGTCGTCCTCGACGGTGATCTCGGCCCCGCTGTCCGCCTGGATCTGATTGATCATCTTGCCCTTCGGGCCGATGACCTCACCGATCTTGTCTACCGGGATCTTGACGGAGATGACCCGTGGCGCGTGGGCGGACATCTCGTCCGGCCCGTCGATGGCCTCGGCCATGACGTCGAGGATCGCCAGCCGCGCGGCCCTGGCCTGCTGGAGCGCGCCGGCGAGGACGGTGGCGGGAATGCCGTCCAGCTTCGTGTCGAGCTGGAGGGCCGTGACGAACTCCCGCGTCCCGGCGACCTTGAAGTCCATGTCGCCGTAGGCGTCCTCGGCACCGAGGATGTCGGTGAGCGTGACGAACTGGTCACCCTCGCGGATGAGCCCCATCGCGATCCCGGCGACGGCGGCCTTGAGCGGGACACCGGCGTTCAGTAACGACAACGTGCTCGCGCAGACCGACCCCATACTGGTCGACCCGTTGGAGCCCAGCGCCTCGGAGACCTGCCGGATCGCGTACGGGAACTCCTCCCGGCTGGGCAGCACGGGCAGCAGCGCCCGCTCGGCCAGCGCGCCATGGCCGATCTCGCGCCGCTTCGGCGAGCCCACCCGGCCGGTCTCCCCGGTGGAGTACGGCGGGAAGTTGTAGTTGTGCATGTAGCGCTTGGTGCGGTCGGGGTTGAGCGTGTCGACCGTCTGCTCCATCCGCAGCATGGCCAGGGTGGTCACGCCGAGGATCTGGGTCTCGCCCCGCTCGAACAGCGCCGAGCCGTGCACCCGGGGGATGAAGTCGACCTCCGCCGCCAGCTCGCGGATCTCGGTGACCCCACGCCCGTCGATGCGGACGCCGTCGGCGACGATGCGCTGGCGCACCAGCTTCTTGGTCAGGGCGCGGTAGGCCGCGCCGATCTCCTTCTCCCGGCCCTCGAACTGGCCCACGACCTTCTCCGCGGCCAGCAGGCGGACCCGGTCGAGCTCGGTCTCCCGCTCCTGCTTGCCCGCGATGCGCAGCGCCGCGGCCAGCTCGTCACCGACCGCTATCGTGAGCGCTTCCAGCACGTCGTCGTGGTAGTCGATGAACAGCGGGAAGTCACGGGTGGGCTTGGCTGCCCGCTCGGCCAGTTCGCGCTGGGCCCGGCACAGCTCCCGGATGGCGGGCTTGGCCGCCTCCAGGCCCGCGGCCACGACGTCCTCGGTCGGGGCGGACGATCCCGCGGCGAGCAGCGGGATCGTCTGCACGGTGGCCTCCGCCTCGACCATCATGATCGCGACGTCGGAGCCGTCGTCGAGGACGCGGCCGGCCACAACCATGTCGAAGGTGGCCCGCTCCAGCTCCGCGTGGGTCGGGAAGGCGATCCAGGTCCCGTCCACATAGCCGACCCGGGTGGCCCCGACCGGGCCTGAGAACGGCAGCCCGGCCAGTGTCGTGGACGCGCTGGCGGCGTTGATCGCGACCACGTCGTAGAGCGTGTCCGGGTCGAGGGCGAGCACTGTCGCCACGATCTGGATCTCGTTGCGCAGGCCCTTGACGAACGACGGCCGCAACGGGCGGTCGATCAGGCGGCAGGTCAGGATCGCGTCCTCGCTGGGACGCCCCTCCCGCCGGAAGAACGAGCCGGGGATACGCCCGGCGGCGTACATCCGCTCCTCGACGTCCACCGTCAGCGGGAAGAAGTCGAGCTGCTCCTTGGGCTGCTTGCTGACCGTCGTCGCGGACAGCACCATCGTGTCGCCCAGGTAGGCGACGGCCGAGCCGGCCGCCTGGCGGGCCAGCCGGCCCGTCTCGAAACGGACGGTCCGCTGGCCGGCGGCACCGTTGTCGATGACTGCCTCGGCCGAGATCGTCTGGTCTTCTACTGGCACCATTCCTCCTCCACATCGGCCGGGTCCGTCTCGCCGAGGAGGCCGGCGCTCAGTCGAAGCCCCCGGGTCCACCGTACGACCGCCTCGTACGGCCCAGCACCCGGGCACCACCACCGAGGACCGACAGCTCGCACCGTCACGGACCCGGTCAGATCAATGGAAGCGACATCGCCTCACATACGACATCGCTTCCCCATCGCTATCCCCGCCTCCGCCGCTACCGCCGCAGCCCGAGCCGCTCGATCAGCGACCGGTACCGGCTGATGTCGGTGTTGGCGAGGTAGTTCAACAGCCGCCGCCGGCGCCCGACCAGCAGCAGCAGGCCCCGCCGGCTGTGATGGTCGTGCTTGTGCATCTTCAGGTGCTCGGTCAGGTCACTGATCCGCCGGGTGAGCATCGCCACCTGCACCTCGGGGGAGCCGGTGTCCCGCTCGACCGTGGCGTACTCGGACAGGATCTGCTGCTTGACGTCGCTCGCGAGCGGCATGCGAAACCTCTTTCGTCACCGGGCGGGATGCGCGCCCGGGGTCTTCCCCACCCGGGCTGACGGACACACCACGCTCGTCTGGTGTCGAAGCTTACCAACCCAGCGGGTACTGCCCGACCTGCGTCCGCCGGCGTCCCACGGCTACCGGTGCCCCGGGCCCGCTACCGCGATGATCTTGCGGGTGGCGGTCACGTCGGCGGCCATCTGGGTGACGAGGTCGCCCACGGAGTCGAAACGCAGGGTCGGGCGCAGCCGTTCGGTGAACTCGAACGCCAGCTGGGCGCCGTAGAGATCGCCGTCGAAGTCGAGCAGGTACGCCTCGACCCGGCGGTCGGCGCCATCGAACGTGGGGTTCGTCCCGATCGAGATCGCCGCCGGGTGACGCGCCGGATGACGCTCGGTGGCCCGCAGCACGTACCCGGCGTAGACGCCGTCCGCCGGCACCGCCGCGTACCGGGTGGTGCGCAGGTTCGCTGTCGGATATCCGATGGTCCGCCCGCGCGCGTCCCCGTGCACCACGGTCCCCTCGACCCGATGGTCACGGCCGAGCGCACGCGCCGCCGTCGCCACGTCACCCTCGGCGATACGAGCCCGAATGTGGGTGGAGGAGAGCACATGGTCGTCCTCGCGCACGAGCCGGACGCCCTCCACCGCGAAGCCCGCCGCCTCGCCGGCGCGGCGCAGGCTCTCCAGGTTCCCCTCCGCCCGGTGGCCGTAGGTGAAGTTATCGCCGACCACCACCACACTCGGCCGCAGCCGGGGCCGCAGCATGCCGTGGACGAAGTCCGCCGCCGGCATCAGGCTGAACTCGGGCGTGAACGACTGTACGCACACGGCGTCGGCACCCAGGCGGCCCAGCAGTTCGATCTTGAAATCAGGAGTGGTCAACAACGGTGGGTGACTGCCTGGACTGATGACCTCCGCCGGATGCGGGTCGAAGGTCAGCACCAGGACCGGCTCGCCGGCCTGACGCCCCCGCTCGACCGCACGGGTGAT
>NZ_CAKKTL010000030.1:4420-5452 GCF_920664355.1 Protofrankia sp. CiP1_Cm_nod2 | reverse complement strand
TGGTGGCCGCGGTGGACGCCGTCGAAAAAACCGATCGTCACGACACCGCCGGGCCAGTCGTCCGGCGTATTGCGCACCTCACGCCACCACTGCACGTTCAGAAGCCTATCGGGATCTCCGCGGGCCCAGGGGTGGAAGGCGGCGTGAAAACCACCAACGGCCGGCCGGCCCCCGCGGTGTCCTGGGCCAGGGCGAGCAGCTCACCAGCAGGGCCGAAGACACCATAGAGGCCGGGCACGCCGAACGGCGGCAGCCGGCGGCCATGAGATATCGCACCTGCCTCGTCGGCGTCGACCTGGCGGCGGGGGAACAGCGCGCCGACCGCGCCGGCCAGCGGACGCAGCGCGGCCGCCCCCCGCTCGGCGAGGGTGTCGAGCGTGACCGCCCCGGCAAGGCCGAACGAGCCCACCGACGTCCGCCGCAGGGCGGTGAGGTGGGCGCCGCAGCCCAGCGCCGCGCCCAGGTCGCGGGCCAGCGCCCGCACGTAGGTGCCGCTGGAGCAGGCCACGGCCACGTCGAGATCCGTCCCGCGGCGGGCGAGCAGGTCGAAGCGGCTCACCGTCACCCGGCGCGCCGCCAGGACGACGTCCTGCCCGGCGCGCACCCGGGCGTAGGCCCGCACCCCGTCGACCTTCACCGCGCTGACCGCGGACGGGACCTGGTCGATCTCACCGGTGAGCGCCGCCATGGCGGCGGCCAGGCGCGGCTGGTCGGCGGCCGCCGCCTGGGCGACGGCGTCGTCCGCGACGGCGAGCGCCTCCCCCTCGGCGTCGTCGGTGGTGGTCGACACGCCGAGCCGCACCGTCGCCTCGTAGACCTTGCCCGTCAGGGCGAGATGACCGAGCAGCCGGGTGCCCCGGCCGACCCCGAGCACCAGCACGCCGGTGGCCATCGGGTCGAGCGTGCCCGCGTGGCCGATCCGGCGGGTGCGCAGTATCCGGCGGGAGCGGGCGACCACGTCGTGCGAGGTCCAGCCCGCCGGCTTGTCGACCACGACCAGGCCTTCCACAGCCGGGCCTTCCACAGCCGGGC
>NZ_CAKKTL010000030.1:0-4061 GCF_920664355.1 Protofrankia sp. CiP1_Cm_nod2 | reverse complement strand
GCCCCGCCCGGGGCGGTGGCGGCAGCCATCAGACAGGCAGCCGGGGTGCTCGCACCAGCGCGCCGCGCAGGGTGTCCAGGGTCTGCTCAAGGGGGTTCGACGAGGTCAGCCCGGCGGCGAAGCGGTGGCCGCCGCCACCGAGCTCAGTGCACACCGCGCCGACGTCGATGGCGCCCTTGGAACGCACCGACACCCGCCAGACCTCGTCGGCGCCCTGCTTGCAGACGACCGCCACCTCGGCCTCGGCGGTGGTCCGCACGATATCGATCACCCCTTCGATCTCGTCCAGGGTGAGCCCGGCGCGGGTGAGGTCCGGGAACGCGCACCACGTCCAGACCAGGTCGTACTCGGGCTCCAGGCGGGCCCGGCCGAGCAGCTCGCCGAGCAGCCGCAGGTAGCCGAAGCGGTGGGTGTCCCACACCGTACGGGTGATCAGGTCGTGGCGGATGCCGGTGGCCAGCAGCCGCGCGGCCAGCTGGTGGACGGCCGGGGTCGTCGCGGCGTAGCGGAACGAGCCGGTGTCGGTCACCAGACCGGTGTAGATCGCCACGGCCAGGTCGTGGTCGAGCTCCACGCCGAGCGCGTCGATGACATCAGTGATCATCACGCTGGTGGACGCTGCGGCGGCGTCGATGACGTTGATGTCCCCGAACCGGGTGTTCGAGGCGTGATGGTCGATCACGACCATCCGGCGGGCCCGGGTGGCGACCCGGCCCAGCGCCCCGAGCCGGCCGAGGCTGCCGGCGTCCAGCGTCACCACCAGGTCCGGGGTCGCCGGGACCAGCGACGGCGGGACGAGGAGGTCCTGGCCGGGCAGGAAGGCCAGGGAACGTGGTACCACGAACGGGTCGCTGTCGAACGACACCGACGCCCGGCTGCCGAGCGTGCGCAGGGCCAGCCCGAGCGCGATCGCCGACCCGAGGCTGTCCCCGTCCGGGTCGACGTGCGCCACCAGCAGGATACTCTCGCCGCCCTGGACGGCGGACAGGATCGCCTCCACCGCGCGGCCCCGTTGCTCACCGGCCACGTCCTCGGACTCCGCCTGCGCCCGAGCCGTTGCGTCCCCGGCCTCGGGCACCGGTAGCAGGGACAGGTCCGCGAGGCTCGTCACGTCGGTCATCGCAGCTCGACCCCCATCATGTCCCCATCAGGCCCTCGTCAGACATCATGCCCCCAGCGGGCTCGTCATCCTCACGAGGCTTACGGTAAGGGTCGGCCTCACCGGCCGGTCGGGCGCCATCCCGCACGCCGGCAAGGCTCGCGTCCCGCTTCCGGGCAGTGATGATCAGTTCCTCGAGGTGACGGGCGTCCTCCGGCAGCCGGTCGTGGACGAAGGTCAGGGCCGGAGTGACCTTGACCCCGGTCTGTCGGCCGACCTGGCTGCGCAGCAGGCCCTTGGCCGACTCCAGCGCGCGGGCCGAGTCCGCCCGGTCCGCGTCGTCGCCGTAGACGGTGTAGAAGACGGTGGCCTCGGTCAGGTCCGGCGTCACCCGGGCATCGGTCACGGTGACCATGCCCAGCCGGGGGTCCTTCACCTGACGTTCCAGCGCGGCCGCGACCACCTCACGGATACGCACCGCGAGCCGGCGGGCCCGAGCAGGGTCAGCCATGGCTTCCTCCCGTCACTGTCGCCGCATCCTCGTCGGGGGAATCGTCCTCGTCGGAGGAGTCGTCCTCGTCGGAGAAATACCGTACTCGCGCCGAAAGCAGCTCCAGTTCGGGACGCTGCGCAACCAGGCGCTCACATGCCTCGACGATCTCGACGCAGTGGGCCCGGTCCGCGGCCACCACGGCCACGGCGATCTGTACCCGACGGTGCAGATCGTGATGGCCGGTCTCCGCCGCACTCACCGCATACCTGCGGCGGAGCTCCGCCACCACCGGCCGGACCGCCGACCGTTTCTCCTTCAGCGAGCGGATGTCGCCGAGGAGAAGGTCGAACACCGCCGTTCCTGTCCACATAGCCGTGTCCTCAAGGCTGCCCGGGAAGCTCCTCAGGAACGGGGAACCTCCCGCTGCTCGAAGGTCTCGATCACGTCATCGATCTTGATGTCGTTGAACGAGCCGAGCCCCACACCGCACTCGTAGCCCTCCCTGACCTCGGTCGCGTCGTCCTTGAACCGCTTGAGCGACTCGACCGTGAGGTTGTCCGCTACGACGACACCGTCGCGGACCAGGCGTGCCCTGGCGTTGCGGCGGATGAGCCCGGAGCGTACGAGGCAGCCGGCGACGTTGCCGATCCGCGGCACCCGGAACACCTCGCGGACTTCGGCGGTCCCGAGCTGGATCTCCTCGTAGACCGGCTTGAGCATGCCCTTGAGCGCGTTCTCGATGTCCTCGATCGCCTGGTAGATGACCGAGTAGTAGCGGACGTCGACGCGCTCGCGCTCGGCGAGCTCCCGCGCCTTGCCCTCGGCGCGGACGTTGAAGCCGAGGATGACCGCGTCGGACGCGCTGGCCAGGTTCACGTCGTTCTCGGTGATCGCACCGACGCCGCGCCCGATGATCCGCAACGAGACCTCGTCGCCGATGTCGATCTTGAGGAGCGAGTCCTCGACCGTCTCGACCGAACCGGACACGTCGCCCTTGAGGATGAGGTTGAGCTGGGTCTTCTCGCCCTCCTTCATCCGCTCCAGGATCGTCTCCAGGGTCGGGCGGCCGCGACTGAGCGCGAGCTCGGCGTTGCGTTCGCGCGCCTGCCGCCGCTCGGCGATCTGGCGGGCGACCCGGTCCTCCGGGACGACCAGGAAGTTGTCGCCCGCGTCGGGAACACTGGTGAACCCGAGCACCTGGACGGGCCGGGCCGGGCCGGCCTCGCTCACCGGGTCACCGTGCTCGTCGAGCATCGCCCGGACGCGCCCGAACGCCTCGCCGGCGACGATCGAGTCCCCGACCCGCAGCGTCCCGCGCTGGACGAGGACGGTGGCCACCGGGCCGCGGCCGCGGTCCAGCCGGCCTTCGATCGCCACCCCCTGGGCCTCGACCTCGGTCGGGGCACGCATGTCCAGCGCCGCGTCGGCGGTGAGGATGACCGCCTCGAGCAGCCCGTCGATGTTGGTGCGGTTGCGGGCGGAGACGTCGACGAACATCGCGTCACCGCCGTACTCCTCGGCGACCAGCCCGTACTCGGTGAGCTGCCCGCGCACCTTCTGCGGGTCCGCCCCCTCCTTGTCGATCTTGTTGACGGCGACGACGATGGGCACGTCCGCGGCCTGGGCGTGGTTGAGCGCCTCGATCGTCTGCGGCTTGACGCCGTCGTCGGCGGCGACCACCAGCACCACGATGTCGGTCACCTGCGCGCCACGGGCACGCATCGCGGTGAAGGCCTCGTGACCAGGGGTGTCGATAAAGGTGATCTTCCGCTCTTCGCCGTCGACCTTCGCCCGGACCTGGTAGGCCCCGATGTGCTGGGTGATCCCACCGGCCTCGCCGCTGACCACGTCCGTCTGCCGGATCGCGTCGAGCAGCTTCGTCTTGCCGTGGTCGACGTGGCCCATGACGGTCACGACCGGTGGGCGCGGCTGCAGCTCGACCTCGTCGCCGTACTCACCGCCGAAGGACAGGTCGAAGCTCTCCAGCAGCTCCTTGTCCTCGTCCTCGGGGCTGACGATCTGCACGTCGTACCCGAGCGTCACGCCGAGCAGCTGCAGGGTCTCGTCCGTGCACGACTGCGTCGCGGTCACCATCTCACCGAGCTGGGTGAACACGACCTGGACGAGCGCGCCCTGGTTGGCGTCGATCTTGTCCGCGAAGTCGGCCAGGGAGGCGCCCCGGGGCAGCCTGATGACCTGCCCGTTGCCGCGCGGGACCATCGCCCCCATGCGGGGGGCTTCCAGCCCGCTCTCCCACTCCTGCCGCTTCGCACGCTTGGACTTGCGCTGGCGCCCCGGGCGGCCACGGCCACCGGGACCGAACGCACCGGCCGTGGTGCCACCGCGGCCGCGCCCCCCGGAGGTGGGTCGGCCGCCGGGACCACCGGGACCACCAGGGCCGCCGGGACCGCCACCGCCGGGACGGCCGGGGGCACCCGCGCCCCCACCGGATCCGGCGCCGGCCGGACG